>DIJW01000026.1 GCA_002421475.1 Thiomicrospira sp. UBA5634
AAATCGTCTAAAAAATAAGGCAAACCCAAAAAGGCTTCGACTTGGTTATCCGACTGCATCAACAAACAACGCTCGTTCGGTTGCAAAAAAAGCTGCGCACATTTTTGTGCTTCGCCGGTTTGATCAATCACAAAAATATCGGTTGTTGCCGTTTCGTCAATCCAAGCAAACCGAGAAGAGCGCCCACCGCCGATTTGGATAACCGGTAAATTTTTAAGCGCCCGACTCACGGTAGGCTGACTTAAACCGGTTTGTTTTGCCAGTTGCACACTGCTTAAATTATCCAGTGCCAACACCTTCGCCAGCTTTTTTTGATTGTCATTCATTGCCGATTAAACCTTATTCAGAACATACGTTATGAATAGTTTAGTGAATAGATTAATAAATAGCAAAACTTTAATAAATAAAACAAGTTAGACAGTTAAGTAGATTATTTTATTAGCCATTATGAATAGATTAAAACAGCAGTGTTTTTGTGAAAATAGCGCTTAGATTGCCTGAGGATTTAGCGGTTGTGCTTGGTTGATTAGGTTTAATTTTTGCTGACGACTGAGCTGTTTAATTTGATATTCATGCCGACTGGCGGTTGAACGGTCAAGGTGTGACCAAGCCTGTTTAAGTTGAACCGGACGACGCGTTGCGGTGTATTTCGCTCCACCGACTAACTCACCATTGTGTTGTTTTAACCGGCGCTCAAGATTCGTGGTGACACCACAATAAAGTGTGCCATCTGCACATTCAACCAAATAACACCACCAGGCCTGGTGCGGATCGAAAGCATTAGACATGCAACACCTCCCCCACTAATACAGGAGAGGGTGCTGCACAGATATTACAGCTTAAAAAGGGGTCAAAGCTCTTTCTTGTTAATAAACTCACTTTGTGTCTTTGGACACCAATGTTTATTTCAGCTTCATCAAGCCAAACTACGACATCATCAGCGATTAACCATGCAGCCAATGCCCCAACCCATGGTTTATCTTTTGAGTTATGACTTAAAAAAACTGATGACACTCGAATAACTCCTTATTGAGTGCTAACGCTAGCCAGCATGCGCGGCTACGAAATGGAGGCGAAGCCGCAATGTAGTAGGCGTCGCCGTGACTGGCCTTGTTAGCCGTTTCCGGCCGCAGCATATATTTCGCCAAAAAGCCGCTCCCATACACTATTCAAGTTGGTCAAATTTCTCCCGGCAGAATGCAGCCTTTTTTCTCCGAAAGTAAACATCTCAATTTTATAGCCTTGAGACTTCCCTTGTACTTTCCCAATGACCATTTTCTCACTGTCGTAACTTTCGATTACACCATGGACGCATACGTCTCTTACCTGAGCTACGTCTTTGGTTGCCTTAAATACCTCATCAATATTTTCGATGGAAAGGTTTGTAAGAGGCAGTTTTTTCCTAATAAATTCTAGCTTGCGAGATAGGGTTAAGGGCTTATTCTTGCCATTTGAATCTTCAAAAAGGACGACCACACATTCATCAATTTTTCTTTCTACTGACGACCACATAACAGTGATCAACCCTATAACTGCCAGCCATGGTTCTAGTAAATTTTGGCTGTCTTCGACACTGAACTTCGGGTTCATTTTTGCTCACTTAATATTGCTAACGCCTTGCTCAGCGGAAAAATGCGAGCGCGAGCGAGTAGTTTTTCCGATGAAGCAACTTGTTAAATTGCATTTAATACATTACGAAAATGCTTTACCAATAAAGCTAAGTTCTCGTAGTTGCTTTACAATTCCTGTTCCTTTGGCTTCAATCAAAGTTTTTTGGTTTTTTTGGTCTGTCAAGACAAAAACTCCGCTTTTTCTGGAACCTAATATAGCACCACCCAAAGCACCAACACCTCCAAACAAAACACCACCAGCAACTGTGCCCAGCAATGTATTTCCATCTTCGCTGTTTAATTCTTCTAATTTAATCGTTGAACTATCCAGTGAATATTTATTCTTTGACAAAATTAAATATTTACCACTCAAATAAGTTTTTTTGGATATTTTTTCATAGGCAAACCAAATAATCAGTAATGGTATTGTTACAACACAGATCAATAATAAAATTCTTAACAGAATTCTTAGGGTTTTATATTGATTCATATCGCGAATGTAACCTATGGTCTTTGGCTTTATGACAGGATCTTGACTTTGAATTACTTTTATCATGATTTTTCCTTATGGCTAAGACACGCCTATTTTGAAGAAAAGGGGTCAGAGCCCTTTTTTGTTAATAAACTCACTTTGCTTCTTTGGGCGGCCTCTTGTGGACTGCCTACCTTGCGGTTCAATTCTGTTTGCAGGCCTAGTCGTTAACCTAAAACTGAATTTTTTACTTCGTCATTTTCGCATATTACGGCATATTGTCCTAACGCACATTTTCGATTGAGTTCGCGTTTATCCAACCAGCGAAAATAGAGTTCCATCTGCCCTTTTGGAAACAGGTGCAAAGTCCAGCCTTTTTTGTTCTTGAACTCAACTGATAAAAAAATTCCCGCACTTGCGGGAATTTATCATAACAACATCATCAACGGTTTTAATCCCATTTGAGATTTATAACTTAATTAACTCAAATCCATTGGTCGTTAAGATGTCCGACTGACTTGCTTGCGTTAAGACCGCACGCGTCGCTTGGCTTTGTAAATAACGTTCGCCCACCGCACGAATTTGCGCTAAATCTGCCTGCAAAACCGCTTGGCGATAGGCTGTGCGTTTAACATGATCACGACCATACAGCTCTTGATAGAAGGCTTTTTTAGCTTCGCCCGCCGGTGAGCCGGGTTTATCCATCGCGCTGACGATATTTAAAATCGCTTCATCCACTTGGACTTGGGTGGCATCGGTCATTAACCAATCCAACGCACGTTCAAAATCCGCAAAGGTGTCCATTAAACGTGGATCACGATACGAATACAGCACCAACGCGCCCGCTTCAGCGTCAAAACTTGCGCCGCCACCATACGCGCCACCTTTTTCACGAATCGCGCTATGCAAGAAGCCGTTACGTAAACAGGCGCTTAATACCGATAATAAAGGCGCATCTTCATGCCCCCACATCACCGCCGGATAAGCTTGCGCACAGAAATTAACCTGGGTTGAGGTCAACCAGGCCTGGTGTTTAATCGCGCTCGGTTGTGCCAAGGTTAAATGGCTTGCTTGCGTACCGGAACATTCATCCAATAACGCACTAACGCCTGACCAGGCCTGGTGGAAACCGGTTTCGTCCGTCACCAATAACGCTTGTTTGGGTGCTTGGGCAATTTTGTCACGAATAGTCGCCAATTGTTGTGCAAAATCCTGCAATGCGCTGTCGTCTTGCAGGTCTTTATCCAATTGTTTAATAAACTGAATACCCGCCAAACCTGAACGCTGGAAATTCCATTGCGCAGCAGGCGAAAAAGCTTGCGTGGCGGCACTCATCGCTAAACTATGACCCGCACCGGTAATACGATGTTCCATTGATGAACGTATTTGCCCAACTAGATCACGCAAGCGCTCGGTTTCGCAGAAATCCACCGTCAACAAGGTTTGCTGCATCAAAATAGCCAAGTCTTGATGATGACGATTTAACGCTTTGCCTGTGAGCATAAAGTGGCTGTGATACTGAGTTGATTCAGCCAAATCCGCACGCACGGCTGAACGGGCAGAAATCCCGCCGGTTACCGCCGCTTGCTGCGACTGGGTATCGAGATAATCACGTCCGCCGCTGCCAACTTCGGTTAAACAGCTATTAAATAATGGCATTAACGCTTGTTCGGCCTCGGTTAAATCCGGCATGTCGACAATCAACTGTTCATACACCAAACCATTGGTACCACGCTCATAGGCGGTGACTTTACCGCCCGCTTGTTGCGCAGTTTGCTTTGGCAAAACCTGAATAATGTCCGGTGTGACATCGTCCTTGGTGACTTTAGGCAGAATATTTGGGTCGTCTTGCTGGGCTTGACGCTGTTCTAACGCCACCGCTTGTTCAATAATCGTTTGTTTTTGCTGTTCGGTTAAACCAGCCTGAATCTGCGCAAGTTTCGCTTTTTCGGCTTGTTCACGTTGTGCGCCCAGCGTTGCATCGGGTTTAAGCGTTAAACGTACACGATGCGGATTATCCAACAACCAGGCCTGCACCAACTTCGGAATAAAGTCAGCGCGTGACACTTCTTGCTGTAACTGCAATAAAACCTTATCAACATCTAATAACGCGACTGGATCACCTTGATGCAACGCGGCGGGTAACGCGGCCAACATTAACTCCAAACCGTACGGATAACTATCGCCACCGACTTCACGCTGACTTAACTCCAATTGATGCAACATCGCTTCAACTTGCGATTGATCAACACCCTCTTTCACAATACGCTGTAACTCATTGATAATTAAGTCTTCAATCGCCTGCGCGTGTTCGGGCTCCGAACCTTGCACACCGACCACAAACGCCATTTCCTTGTTGGAATCTTCCAAACCGCACAAGGGTGATGGCGCGGTGGCGAGTTCAGTTTGTTCCAACACATAACGCAAAGGCGAGGCGCTGTTATCCAATAATATCGACGACAATAAATGGCCTTTCAGCACATCCATCGGGTCTTTATTAAGACCTAATAACCAACCGACCACAATATGGGTCTTTTTCGAGGTATCTTCTGCATCCAGCGCGTAGCTTTGCTCAATCACTTTCGGCGTAGCAAAACGCTGTTCG
>DIJW01000153.1 GCA_002421475.1 Thiomicrospira sp. UBA5634
GGTTTCGGACTGCACCGCTTCAGAACGTAATACCGCACGTGCCGCGTCGATATACAAATCGTCATTATTTTCGTTTAGGCGCGGTTGAGTACCGAGTTTGGATAAAAACGGCATCTGTTGCACCAAATAACCATTCATCGAATCCAAAGTTCGAATCCGTAACCGATTGGGGTTTTCCAATAAACACCAGGCCTGGTCGCGATCACGTTGCAACACTTGACGTGCCAATTGCCAAGTGTTTTGGTCATAAACTTTATCACTGTTACAGGTTTCTAATAAACCCTGATGCAACGCGTGCAATACCCGTTCGNNGCACCCATAATACGGTACTGCATTTCGGCGGCGGCTTTTTTGGTAAAGGTCATTGCGACAATTTGTTCCGGTGCTTGCACACAGGTTAACAACGCCAAAAACCGCTGCGTCAGCAAAGCGGTTTTGCCCGAACCGGCGGGTGCTTGCACAATAAATGAGCATGTCGGATCAATCGCAGCTAAACGCTGTGCGCCATCTGCCAAATCCTCTTGTTTTAACAACGGATTCCAAGCGTTAGGTCCGCTCATACTTGCGCCTCCTCAAACTCAACATCGTCATCTGACAACACCGACTGGGCTTTCACTTCCGGCAAACGTAAGGCCAATAAACTGGGCGAATACTGCAAATCCGCTTCTTTGTCGTACAAAACCGGCGCAAAGCCACGTTTAACATCTGCAGCCAGTTGACTGACCTGATCACGTAAAAACTGTAAGAAATCCGTCCAAGGAATTTCAAACCAATCGCCTTTTTGCGCAATGCTCGTCCAAGCACGTTCACCTTTACCGATTAAATCTGCTTCCGCGCTAATCACACTCCAGCGCACGCCTTTGTCAGAACTCAATAAACCATAACCTAAGCCGCCAACCTCACCTTGCTCTAACGCCGCGACTGCATGTAAATACACCGCTAACTGCGGAGCACGGATGGGTTCTTTTAATAAATCATTCAAACTTGCATGGCCGGTTTTATAGTCAATTAACACCTGACCTAATTCGGTTTTATCAATACGATCAATCGAGATTTTGAATTTTATGCCGCTGATTTCAAGCTCTAAACCCTGCTCGGTTGCAACCACTTCAAACGCGGTTGGTCGCACTTTCTCTAATGCCATCCATTCTTGTAACACATTCAACATGCGGTTTTTTTCCAACGCCACATAACCCGGAGCAAACCGTTTCATCAACGGCTCAAACTCGGCATCCAGCAAACTGTTTAACAACGCCGTTAATTCGTTGTCGTCCAACGTCAATAACGCCTGCTGAGTTTTGACTTGCTGCCAAAAATGTTCCAAAACCGCATGCATAATCGAACCCTGGTCAGTGCTGGCTAAGCCATCTTCCACCGATTCCAAACCATATTTCGCCCCCAGGCGATAATCCATAAACGCCATCAGCGGACATTTCATTTGCGCACTCAACATACCCGAACCACCCGGCACTAACGTGCCGTCAGTCACTTGCGGTGCGATTGCATCCTCCAACCATTGCGCTGTCGGACGTTGCTGCCAGGCCTGGTGCAAAGTCGAAATCACGTTTTTCGCGTTATATTGCGGCCACGTATCAAATTTCATTAACGGGCTTGGCATCGACAAAGCTTCGCCTTTTTGTTTGGCATAACTCATCACCACCTGCTGTGCACTGGCACATAAACGCCGCGTTAAACGATGCGCATATTCCAGTTCACGCGCGGCATCGCAACGTGGACATTGGCGCTGACGTTGCCAATTTAACGGCAAAAACGCATTCGGTTGCGCAGGCCGCGGCCAAGCTTCATCATCCAAACCCATAATCCATAACGCATCAAACTGCTGACCACCGGCTTCAAGCATCCCCATAATTTGAATCGGTTGTAGCCACGCACTTTGCGCTTGATGCAGTGTCTGCGCGCAATAACGTTGCCACAAACTCAACCATTCATTCAACGGCAACTGGCCTTGCAATCCTTGTAAAGCGGCAAATTGCGTCAAGGTATCCAGCCATTTTTGCTGTATTTGATACAGCTCCGAACTCAATGCCGCCGTGCGATATTGCCCGATCACATCCAATACGTTTTGCACCTGATCAATAAACTCTGTCAGATTACATTTGGTTTTTAGTTTTAACCGACTAAGGTCACGCAAAAACGCCACTAAAGTTTGTGGCCAACCTAAATTCATCGTCTCAGTTGCCGCCACAATTTCAGGCCATTTAACCCAAGCCCATTGCAAACGGCGCAAACCGCGATCCAACGCATGGCGTGTTGGCGCATCACCGACACAAAACGGGGAAATTAACCACTGACTAAAGACTTCAAACGCGATAGATTGCTGCGGGTTAAACGCCAAACTAAGTGTTTGCTGAAGTGCTTGCACATAGGGTAACTGGCTTAACGCCGTGCCTAATGACAGGTTGTACAACCGATGGGTAGAATGTTCGGCCAAAATGGGGTGTGACTCAACCGACTGGAATAACTGATCATCCAGCCAATAGGTTAAGGCGTTTTTTACCTCTTGCAGATTCGGCGCAACCAATGCAATCCGTAACTGATCAAGCGGTTTATTTTGTGCAACCGCTTGGCGTAATTGATCAACACAAAACGCCGCCGCTTGCTGTGCTTCATCTCGGGCATCCGCCGCGGCATACACCTGCACAGCATTCGCCGGTGCTTCAAATAAATCCGCTTGCCGAGTTTGTTGATCGTTTATTTCAGTAGCGCTGTGTAACAACATAGTCGCGCCCCGCGTTTGTGCGGCTGACCACCAGGCCTGCATAAACGGGGTTAATTCATCAAAACCATGCCATTCAATCTGGCTCGGACAATCACCTAAACCTTGCTTAAACCAAGCTAACCGCTGTTGCATCAGCAAACTTTCATCCAGCCAATTATGATGCTGTAACCAGGCCTGGTAGTCATCGCAACAGGCTTTAAACAAACGCCATTCTTCGGTATTTTCAGTTAATAACTCATCGGTTTGGGCATATTCAATCCATAAACACCAGGCCTGGTACAGCTGTTTGGCGGTATCCGGCAGGTTTAACAACGGCGTCGGCGAATGTTTATCCAGCAATAATTCCCACTGTCGTGTCGCTTCAAATGCGCTGATGACCCGCGGATTTTGCAAACCCAACTCGCCGCGTAATAACGTTTGTTGATGCCAATGCTGCCACCACTGGCCCCAAGTCATCACCTGCGGCGTTAATGTCACGCTTTGCGCCTGTTGCCAAGCAAACTCGGTTTTTAAACGACTAGTAAGACGCGCGTTGGCACTGAGATGCAAAATCATAAAAACCCTTAAAAATAAACGCGTTAAAGTTGCGCAATCACAAGATGACCGTGTTGTTTAAGCCAAAGTTTTGCTTCGCGGGTACGTGGATAATGTTGCTCAACCAACTGCCAAAACGCGCTAGAGTGATTAAGATGCACCAGATGGCAAAGTTCATGTACCACCACATAATCCACCACCCAATCCGGTAAAGCCAGCAACTTCCAATTAAACTGAATGCGTCCGCGACCATCACAACTGCCCCACCGTCCGCTAAAACTTTTAATGGTAATTTGACTCGGCTGACGGCCTAAGTTTTGCGCAAACCGTTGAGTGCGTTCGGCGAGATAATCCAACGCATATTGATACCACCATTTTTGCAATACACGCCGACGTGAGTTTTCATTTTCCGGCCGTGCCAATTGGCAAATTAACAACCGATTATCGGCTTGCTGGTCAAAATGAACCTGCGGTTTGCCTTGGACAAACTGCAACTGTAATCTATCGCCCAAAAACGGCCATGCCGCACCATTTGTCAGTGCATATTTTTGCAGCGGTTGCGGTGCAGTTTGTAACGCTTGTAACCACCAGGCCTGGTGCTGACGCGCAAACTTTTCTAACAGTTTTAAACTGACTCTCGGCGGTGCCAATACTTCAACCTGTTGCGCCCGCACCCGTATCGCTAGACGCGTGCGGCGCGCGTGACGCTTCACTTGAAGCTGATGACCGTCGATCTGCAAACAGGATTCAGTCACCCGTTACTCCAGGATTATTCAATGCGCTTTGGTGTTTGGCATGTTTCGCTAAGAACCGATCTAATTGATTGGCAAATGCTTGCCGATCTTGTTGGCCGAGCGGCGCAGGGCCGCCGGTTTGGATACCACTGGAACGCAAACTTTCCATAAAGTCGCGCATATTGAGACGCGCACGAATATTTTCGGTGCTGTAAAACTCGCCACGCGGATTCAGGGCATGCCCNNCTAACGGAATATCGGCGGTGATGACTAAATCCCCCGCTTGCAACCGTTTGACAATTTCATTATCGGCGACATCAAACCCGCCACCGACATGCAAAAAATCAATCAGCGTCGAACGCGGAATCGCCATGCTGTGATTTGCCACCAATGTCATATACACGCCGGTTCGTTGTGCCGCACGAAATAAAATCTCTTTAATCACGCCCGGACATGCATCCGCATCAACCCAAATTTTCACACCGCACAACCTTCTAAGCTAAAGCCCACATTGTCGCCATTTTAACGGCGGATTCAAGCCTTTTGACGACTTAACGCTTTTTCCACGCCGTCACTTGAACAAACTGATAATCAAATGTTCGTTGATTCATGCGTCTGACCAGCGGCAAATCATAAGGTTCAGCCACCAGGCTGAAATGCGTGTTTAAGATTTGCTGCAAACCTTCAAAACTGCTGACGTTTTCGCCTGACTGACTGTCTTTATAACCGCCTAACCAGCGTTGTTTTGGTGTCACAGCCGCTTGCCAATCATACGCACTCGCCAACCACAAAATACCGCCGGCATTCAGCCGCTGCTGAATCTGCGCTAAAAACGCCTGTGGGTCGTACAACTTATCCAATAAATCCGCCGCAAACACCATGTCATAACCGCTAAACCGCGCTTTGATATTGGCGGCATCCTGTTGCAAAAACTCACATTTATGCGCAGTTTGTTGCAAACCAAGTTCTGCTAAACTCGCTTGTTTAAAATCTATTATTTCGCCTTCAAACGGCAAGGTATAACGCACCACCTGGCCTTGCTGTAACTGGTTGGCAAGCTGAATAAAACGTGCGGAAAAATCTAATCCGGTGACGCGGGCAAAATGCTGTGCCAGCTCAAAACTGCTGCGCCCGACCGAACAACCGACATCCAGCACCGATAAATCATCACGCCCAGCAAAATCTTGATCCTGCTGCATCAGTTTAATCGCCGCTTGCGCACAGGCTTGGGCAAAATTCGGCACGGCTAAGCTGGTTTCACCGTAATGGTTTTCGCAAGCCTGGGTTATATCGGAATCGGTTTCATAGGGGGCAAACTCGGTTTGCACCGCTGCGTCCGACTCAATATAACGAAAACCCGCATGCTGGAAAAAATGTCGCCGAAACGCATAACGTGATGTGCCGTTAATTTCATTACCGCTGGAAATCCACGAACCTCCTTTAAAAATGTTGTGTTTATTGTCAAACGTCGGCGTGGTGAAATCGTCATATAACGGATGCACTTTAAAACCGTCGAACGGATAAATCGGCGTTTGTGTCCATTGCCACACATTGCCCACCACATCATAAAACCCGTTCATCGCGTTTTGATCAACCGGGGTTGAGGAGGCATATTGCTGCAAATTCCAATTGGCGTTTGCACTGAAGCTTTGCGCTTGGGTGACATCATATAAACGCATATATTCATCTTCACTCGGCAGCCGAATCGGCAAACCGCTTTGCTCTTTTTTCCAACGACAAAACGCCGCCGCTTCTAAAAAGTTTACCTCGACCGGCCAGTTCATCGGCAACGGAATCTCAACCGTCATACAACGCAACCACCAGGCCTGGTGACCGTTTGCAGTTGGTTTTTGCAGCCAAAAACTCGGATGTTTTAACGGGCTAAACTGCCGCCAGCGATTACCTTCATCATCCCAATATTGTGCTTTGTCATAACCGCCCGATTCAACAAACGCTAAAAATTCGGCATTCGACACTAAATATTGTGCGGCGTTAAAACCCGCCACCTCGACTTGATGTTGACCATATTCATTATCCCAACCATAAAACGGCGCCGGATCTTGTTTATTGAAGGCCACCAGGCCTGGTGCAACCGGCAATAATTGATTTGGCGGCGCATCACCGTGATTGGGACAGATCGGAAATAATGTCGATGATTGCACCATCTCAAGCGGTAATTGACGGATCAAAACCGACGAGGTTTCTAAATGAATGCGTTCGTGTTCAATCCCCATCATGATCGGCCACATCGGGCTTTGCCAATCAATCGGCAAGCTAAACTCAACCCGATCAATCAAATCATTCACCGCTGCGCGCACCTGCGCGCGATATTCGCGCACTGCCGCAACACTCGGCCAATCATAGTGGGCATCATTTAAATCATCCCACGACATTTCATCTACCCCAATCGCGCACAGCGATTCAATCGCCGGATTAATGCGCTGCGGCAACAACTTAGCTAAAACCAGTTTATTGGTGAAAAAGGTCGCGGTATGACCAAAATAGAAAATGAGCGGATGGCGCAACGAACAAGGCCGCGCATAAAAAGCTGCATCAGATGCCAGCGTTTCAAATAGCGCCTCGTAGGTGGCTTGTGTTTGATTAAAATATGCTTTGATTTCGGCGCGTTTGGCGGCCACTTCGCCATGATCTAAATACAACGGCTGCGCCACTAAATCCGCCCGACTGAAACCCAACTCCATAACCCGCTCCGAAATGTATAACTAATGGCTAAATATAATACATTAACTATACAAATAACATCGCGACGACCACTAAACTAATCACAAGCAGTGGTCACACAAAGCGACTAAATCGAGCTATAGGCATGACACGCCAAAGTACCGTACATCCAACCTTGATAAAGCTGCTCGACCGCCAACTCATCGGTTAAACCGGCGAACACCAAAAACGGTAAATAATGATCCAAAGTCGGCGCCGCTTGCACCCCAAACGGCAAATTATCAGGATCTAATAACGCCTCAATATCCCGATTTTGTACTGCGGTTTCAAAACCCTGCATAAAATCCCGCGCCCAATCGACCGCTTCGTTCTCGGCCATTCGCCAATGAATCTGGCGTAAATTATGACTAATACCACCGTTAGCAACAATTAACACACCTTGCTCACGCAAAGCACTCAATTTCTGCCCCAATTCATAATGCCAGCGCGTACCTTTATGCGGACAAATCGACAACTGAAACACCGGAAATGGCGGTTTTGGCCAAGCTTCTCTTAACGGAACCCAACTGCCATGATCCAACGGATAACTTGGATCAGCCTCCACCTGCAAACCCAATTGAGTAAACGCCGCCATTAATTCCTGCCCGACCTCCACCCCGGATGGCAACGGCCAACTGATCTCATACAACTCCGCCGGAAAACCGGAAAAATCATGCTGAATGGTGGGTTCTGCCACCTGACCCGAAAAACACAAACGACTGGTTTGCCAATGCGCAGAAATAGACAAAATCGCTTTTGGTTGCTGCGAGCTTTGGCGAGCCAATACCGCAGGCAAAGTGTGCCAAAAACGCCGCGCCGCGTTATCCGATAATAAAAAACTCGGTGCCCCATGACCGATAAACCAAGCCGGTAATTTATGGCTCATCACAACCTCCTTATTCCGCCGGAACGGTTAGACTTTTAAAATCAAACGCTTGCAAAAGCCTTACAGCGCAAGGCTTTGCGGATAAACAATTTTTTACAAAAACGCTTGCAAACAAAAATCAACTCTCTATAATACGCACACATCAAGCAATGCTTGCCTACCACTCCCGATTAGTTCAGTTGGTAGAACACCGGACTGTTAATCCGTATGTCGCTGGTTCGAGTCCAGCATCGGGAGCCAATTCTAAACCCTAGGTTATTGATTAACCTGGGGTTTTTTGTTTATAGCCTCTCGCAATACCCTACAAAATACCCTAAACAAATTCTTTCCGTTATTAAGCTTCGGCTTTGCTCTATCTCTCTAATACTGCATTTTTTAAAGCGGAAGAAAAGAAGACATTACCTTTTTCTTGTTTAGGTCTGCCAATAGGTTTGAAAGACAATGAACGATTGGCCAATTTTTCAAGCCTTTCAATCTGATTCTAAGGCGTCCCCTTTATACCAGACATAACCAAAATCAATACTTCATTAAGTCCTGATTTGAAACGGCTGGATAATAAACAAAAAGCTGAGAAAGTTGATTACTCCAACTTTCGCCCAGTGCAATTTGGCTCAAAAAATACTCTAAAATAATTGACAAGCTTTCAAAACTTTCCGGTGCGGTGAAGTGAATATTTTTTCGCTTGTAATGACTCGGTTTTACTCGAATCGGTGCGTAGAGAATTTGGCTATGATGTGCGGCATGATTTCTCAGCACGGTTAAGGCGTGCAGCCAAGAACGAAACACTTCGGGCTGGTCAATTTTAAACTTCATTGCAATAGCCTTGCGATCATTCGACTGATTTAACACTGAATAGGTTTTTGACCAAAAACCAGTGCGCGCCATGCTTTAAGCTTAAAACATTCGACATGCTGGTTCTTACAGCAACCTCAATACGATCAATTGCACCAATCACTAACAACCTTAACTCACGATCAAACTCATAATATTGACGCAGTGCGTCGAAGCTAAATGCGTCAGTTAGCCGTTTTGTTTGCAAATCAATTCTATGATGAAGATAACCTTTAAGACGATAAGGGCCTACAAATCGAAAATATCGTAAGGCCATTTCATATTCCGCCTCTACAACAACCAGCCCCTGCTGAATATATTTTTCGAGCAATTGTTCAGGGGTTAGCGCAGGCTTGATAAAGGTAGTACGAGTGGACATGATTTCTTTTCGATAAATGCTGGATACAAAAAACCCGCCTTTTGCACTTCTGACTTAACAGATCCCTGACCGAAGGCAGGAAGTGTGGCGGGTATGTTGGTTATGATTCTAGTGACGATGTAGTATTAGTCAACCTGTTTTTTTAACGCCAACTACTGATTTACCTTTACCACAACAATGCCTAGCGGAAACGTACGCAATCTCCGGCTGAGTTTGAAAAAGTTATTTTGAGAACCTTAAAATTGTCGAGTAAATTCAGGCCTTACCAAACGGATGTCTGGCGTTTACGCTGGCTTAGTTATCGAAAAATGAATTAACGTTAACATCGCAAGTATCCGTTTATAAATTCTAAACAATAATGTCATCAGCAGAGCTGTAAAAGTCAGCTAATACTGAAACACCGGCATAATCCGCTTCATAAACCCATCAAACAAGGGTACTGTAAAAGCTGTATCTCCATGGGATGGACTATAGATCATCCCCTTGATAATCAGCCTTGCTCGAATGGGTGCAACGGTTGACGCCCCCTTCCCCAGCAGCTCAGAAATATCACTGGAACGATGCGGCCCCTCACCCAGCTCGGCCATCGCGCGCATATAGCGTTTTTCAGCAGGGGTTAGGCGATCAAAGCGAACCCTAAAGAAACTGTCATCCAATTCTGATAAGGCCACATCCGTCGCGTTTAATGCATCCTTTTTTTGGATAGGTGAAGACTCGGCCAAGTCCCAAACATGTTTGCCCCACTCCTGAATAAAATAGGGATACCCTTTAGTTTGCGCAATAATTTCATCAATCGCGTCATCAGTAATTTCTGTGGACTCTTGGTGTAATGGCACTTGAATCGCTTGCTTTGCTGCTTCGCTATCAAGTGCATCAATGGATACGAACTCAAACAGGCGTTCAGCATAGGATTTGGCTTTACCCATTTGTCCAAGTAACTGAGGCAGACCCGCACCAAGCAATGTAATTGGTAATTGCTTTTGACTCGCACGGTGTAGCGCGGTGATCAGGGCAGATAATTGTTCCTCTGGCACATACTGCAATTCATCAATCACCAACACAATCGGTTTTTTATGATGTTTTGCAGACTCCCCCACATGTACAATCAAATCGGTGAGGTCGCTTTCGAAATCGCCACTATCGGCCAAACCTTCTTCAAAATCAAAGTCGATGTTAACTTCTACATCATCAAAGCGCACCTTAGCGGCCTTAATGAAACCAGCCAGCGCACTTTTTGCTTTGCTGAGCGAGCTTGCCATCACAGCCTTCGCTTGATTAAGCTTACTCATTTTAATCAAAGCCGTACGCAGTGAAGGACCCAACATCGCCGCCAAAGAACGATCTTCAGGGGCTTCTATAATGACCGACAAATAACCCTCTTGTTCTGCGATATCCGTGAGCTTATGCAGCAGTACCGTTTTACCGACACCTCGCAGACCATACAGCACCACACTACGCGCAGCACGGCCTGCTGCAATACGATGCAATGAAACCGTGGCGCGCTCGATAATATCGTCACGACCTGCTAACTCTGGAGGCGGTGTGCCTGCACCCGGTGCAAAGGGATTGTAACGAGGATCCATAAAACTCACCTTTAACAAAATATTCATTAATTAACAAATTTTGTTAATTATAGTCAATTTAGGTATAAATTCACACTCAATTATTGAACCTATGACTTAAGTATTGGCGGGACTGTAATTCCATAGGCTTTATCTAACTAGCCCCCTTAATAATCTGACTGTAATTCCCCCGTCAAATAAACGGGGATTACAGTCACACTTATCACGGACGCGTATCTCCGGCTGAGTTTGAAAGACGTTATTTTGAGAACCTTAAAAGTGTCGAGTAAATTCAGGCCTTACCAGGGATAACAGAACACCGAGGGCGATTTATTCACTCCTGATCTAAAGAATAGTTACCACAAAATTTCGCTTCCAATGTGCTTTTACCAGCCGCACCATAAGCATAATCTGCCGCAGCTTTTACCCCATCCAACAAATCGGAACCATAGATAGATCTGAATAATTCCATCTTCCGAAAATCCGTAAAAGCGCAAATTGCAATGCCGGCATCTCTATCACCATACACGACCCATTTGTGGGTTGGTGAAAAAAACATCAGCAGATTCGAGTTATGAGCGAGTGCATCGGCAGGGCTATCCTCTGGGTAATTGTTTAAAGCTGCAAGGTAGTCGTCCTCGGTATCAGAGCTTACAAACTCAATAGCCCCAAAAAAATCGAAATTGGCGCGAAAATAAAGTCGAGGATCTGGGTCTATTGCAGTCACCCTGAAGCTATTTTCACCGACAGCTAACAAGTACTGTTTGAGATGATTAAAAAACAGCGGCATGAATAGCTCATCAAACGTGATGAACAAAAAAAATTTAAGACTTCGGTTGAACACGTTATCAGGCAACACTTTCTTCTTATTCAGAATTTTCTCTGCACCTATTGCTACTGAGTCATATTCCTTTGCCGTTGATACCACTTTCATTTATTCATCTCCCAAACGGATCTTAGATACCGGCTGATTATTCTTAAACACTTCTGCCGTTGGGCCATTGGTAGAGTTTGAAAAGTCTCTTGTAGAGTATTTCTTATCCCCGCTGGTAAAGATATTCACATTTCCATCTTTTGATGTTGATTTTGAAAAACCATTATCGACGAGATTTTTCTCGAACTCACTCTTTGGAACATCCGTTTTAATATTTGGTAACTTTGAGCCGGGCTTCGTTTTGTCGTCAATTTCAGAAACTGCTCTGTTTGCAACCTCCCCTCCACTCCGAGACCCGGCCCTAACATTATCAACAGCATTCGCCGCAGTCTTAATATCCCGAGTATTCACCCCTGTCCCAACTTCAAGGGCAATATCGGCCGCCGCCATCAACTTGTCGCCAAGGCCCGCATTTGGATCTGCAATGATCCTGGCATTATCGACGATACCCGACAGCGTCGAGTAAACGTCGCCACCCTTGGCAATCAGCTGAATCCCTTTGACGGCTAAACCTACAGAATTGCCATCCGGGTCGTTGTAAATGATGGGACTCTGATGGGCGTAAGTATAGAGTCCTAGATTCAACGGAGCGAAGACACCATCGTTCGGTTTCCCGTCCAGGTACTTCTCTAAAATCGGATCCGGGCTGGCCCAGATGCTGACCCTTGGGTCGTAGTAACGTGCTCCATAATAATACAGGCCGGTTTCCTGATCCAGTTCTTTACCGGTGTAGAGGTAGGGGGTTTTCTTACTGCCGCCTTCTTGTACCCAGGTTTCCCCAAACGGGAAGTATTCTAGGTGTTCGGTCAGTTGGCCGCGACTATCGGTAATATAGGCGGTACTGCCCAGATGATCCGGGTGGTAGT
>DIJW01000135.1:0-5997 GCA_002421475.1 Thiomicrospira sp. UBA5634
TCACTTCATTACCGCTTTTTTCTCCCTCACAACCCGTGGTTGCGAAGTGAGGCGTATTCTACAGACTCCTTGATTGCTTGCAAGCGTTTTTTATCAATTTATGACAGTTTTTTTATAAACTCAGTTTATGACCCGATTTACAACAACTTATCCACAGACTTTTTCACATTAGGCTGCAAAAGCGTCCTTTTTTGACGCCATTAACAGGAATTTAGCAATCGTTATTTAATACTTACCCGTGCAAATTTACGCTTTCCAACTTGAAATACATATTTATCGCAATGACTAATCAGCATTTTACTGTCTTCAATTTTTTCGCCATTTAATTTAACACCGCCTTGCTGCACCATTCTGTGTGCCTCAGACGTGGTTGCCACCAGGCCTGCCTCTTTTAATAAATTCGCTAATGGCATTTCACCCTCAAATACGAACTCGGGCATTTCATCAGGAATGGCATTTTTAGAAAAGCGGGTTTCAAAATCTTGCAATGCCGCTTGCGCGGCTTCAGCAGAATGAAAACGTGCAACCAACTCCATCGCCAATTTCACTTTTATATTGCGTGGGTTTTCGCCCTGCTCGACTGCTTGCTTATATTGCGCAATCGTTTGCAGACTTTCAAAACTCAATAACTCATAGTAACGCCACATAAGGTTGTCCGACACGGACATGACTTTGCCGAACATATCATTCGGCGCATCTTTAATACCTATATAGTTATTAAGTGACTTGGACATTTTTTGCACGCCATCCAAGCCTTCAAGGATGGGCATGGTGAGGGTCACCTGTGGTTTTTTGCCGTAATGCTGTTGTAACTGACGTCCCATCAACAAGTTGAACTTTTGATCGGTGCCACCCAATTCAATATCGGCATTCATGACAATCGAGTCATAACCCTGCACCAACGGATACAAAAACTCATGCAACGCAATCGGCGTGCCCGAGCGGTAACGCTCTTCGAAGTCATTACGTTCCAACATACGCGCCACCGTTGACGAAGCAGCCAATTTAATCATATCTGCAGCAGTGACGGCATTAAACCAAGCCGAGTTAAATACCACTTTCGTCTTAACCGGATCGAGAATCTTAAACACTTGCTCTTGATAGGTTTTGGCATTTTCAGCAATCGCCTCCGGCGATAACGGTGGACGCGTGGCGCTCTTGCCGGTCGGATCACCGATCATGGCAGTGAAGTCGCCAATTAAGAAATGGATTTCATGCCCCAAATCTTGCAACTGCTTTAACTTATTAATTAAAACGGTGTGTCCAAGGTGTAGATCAGGAGCCGTCGGATCAAAACCGGCCTTCACAATGAGTGGACGGTTTTGCTTTAATTTTTCTACCAACTCGGCTTCGACCAAAATTTCTTCTGCACCACGCTTAATAATGGCTAACTGTTCATCAATGCTTAACATCTTTACTCTCTATTGTTTTTTTACCCGCACAATACGGTATCGGTATTTAATTCAAGTTTTCCGGTTAATTGACTCACCGAGTTCAAACCACGCTTTTCAAGATAACGCGCTATGCCTTTATTCATTTTTTTGATCAACAACGGATCTTTGGCCAATGCCGTGCCAACCACGACCATTGAAGCACCCGCCAGGAAAAACTCAATCGCATCTTCGGCACAACTGATACCGCCTAGACCGATAATCGGAACGTTATGTTGCTTTGCAACCTGATAAACCTGATGCACCCGCAACAAGGCCACGGGTTTAATTGCCGGCCCAGACAAGCCGCCTTGGTTATTGCCCAAATCCGGTCGCCAACTGTCAATATTAATCGACATCCCCATTAAGGTATTAATTGCCGACAACGCATCCGCACCAGCATCAATAACGCGTCGTGCGCCTTCTGCAATATCGGTTTGATTCGGTGACAATTTAACAATCAAGGGTTTGGTAGTATTGGCGCGACAGGCCTCCACCACTTTCGCCGCCATATCAGGATCGTTACCAAAGGCCGCGCCGCCTTTTTTAACATTCGGACAAGAGATATTAATCTCTAATGCTGACAATTGTGTGTCGTCAAAGCGTTTACACACCTCAGCATATTCTTCAATGGAAGAGCCAGATACATTCGCAATGTAACGTGTGGCTGAATAATCCAGTTGCGTCAACAACTGCTTTACCACATAATCCACTCCTGGATTTTGCAGCCCGATAGAATTGAGCAGACCGTTTGGTGTTTCCCAAACCCGATCTGGCTTATTGCCTAACTTTGGCTCAAGAGTGGTGCCTTTTAAGAAAACGGCACCGACATCACGGTTGCTAAAACCAGATACTGCTTGGTATTCCAAACCATAACCTGCATTGCCTGAAGCCATGGCGACCGGCGAGGCACAGTGAATACCACAAATATTAACGGATAAATCTACCACGATCTCACCATACCTTATGTTACATATAATTTTATACGAGCCTGAAATACCGCAAAACACCGGTGCTTTGATTAGATTGAGCGCCAATATGGGCGCGCATTTACATCTTATTCACCCTTTCGCATTTGACTTAAGTGAAAAACGCGTGCGCCGTGCCGGTTTGGATTATCACGAACTCGCGAATGTATTTGAGCACACCAATTTACAAGCTTGCCTTGAAAGTGTAAAGCCCGCGCGGCTATTTGCTCTCACCACTAAGGGCAGTCGCCCTTATAGCGAACCGGAGTTTAAAGATGGTGATGCATTTTTGTTTGGACCGGAGAGTCGTGGTTTACCAGCAGAAGTTCTCACGACGATTTCCGCTGAGCAGCGTTTACGCATTCCAATGAAGGCGGATGCTCGCAGTATGAACTTGGCGAATGCCGTCTCAGTCATGGCTTACGAAGCTTGGCGTCAACTGGGCTTTAAACCCTTAAACTAAGTCGACCATAATCCCCACCAGGCCTGGTGGTCAGGCCTCAGATTTAGACGCGCGCGCCAATAGTTGCTGCACCGCCTGCTTGGGCGTAATCTGCTGCATCACCAACTGGTAAACCTGCTCCATTATTGGCAAATCTAAACCTTTTTCATCGGCCAAAAATTTCACTATTTTAACGGCTTTGACACCTTCTACCACTTGACCAATTTCTTGTTGCACTTCAAGCGCTGTTTTTCCCGACTGCGCTAAACGCAAGCCAAATCGACGATTACGCGATAAATTATCAGTGCAGGTCAATACCAAATCACCCAAACCGGCCAACCCCATCAAAGTCTCAGCTTGTGCATTATAAAGCGTTGCAAAACGCATCATTTCAACCATGCCACGCGAAATTAGCGCCGCACGAGCGTTGGCGCCTAACTGCAACCCATCGCTGACTCCGGTTGCAATCGCCATAATATTTTTATACGCCCCGCCAACCTCAACACCGGCCATGTCAGATTGAGTGTAAATTCTGAACGCATCTGCATGAAAAGCATCTGCCCAAAACTGGGCTTGCTCAGCTTGATTTGATGCACTCACCATCGCCGTAGGCAAACCACGCGCCACCTCATCCGCAAAGGTCGGGCCTGACAATACCGCCATCGGCGTATCAGCACCTAATTCATCCATCACAACTTGATGCAGCAAGCGATGTCCAACTGGCTCAAACCCTTTTGTTGCCCAAGCTAAATAACGTGGTGCACCTTTTAAAACGCTAGCAACCTGCTTTAATACTGCTGAAAACGCATCACTCGGCACAACCAACAGTACCGCCTCGCAATTAGTCAGTACAGTTGGCATATCATGCGTTACCACCAGGCCTGGTGGTAACGCAATACCTGGTAAATAACGCTGATTTTCACCTTGTAGCTGAATTTGTTCCGCATGGGTTGCGCTGTGTGCCCACAAACGCGTTTGATGTCCCGTTTTTGCTAGGTGAATAGCTAGCGCACTACCCCAAGCACCCGCACCTAAGACAGCTATATTTGCCATGTTTTACTATTAACCTACTTCGCGCTGTGTCGGCTGATCTGCTTTGTTTTGCATGTGATTGGCATACAGCGCGTCAAAATTCACCGGCTCAATTAATAATTGAGGGAAACCGCCACGCACAACCAAATCAGAAATGGCTTCACGCGCAAACGGAAATAAGGCATTCGGACACTGGCTACCCAACATATAACTTAACTCTGTCGGCTCAAAACCGGTAAGTACGAAAATACCGGCCTGATCAACTTCACACAAAAACGCCGTTTTGTCAGCCACTTTTACCGTAACCGTAACACGTACCACGACATGAAAAACAGAGTCTTCAAGACCAGAGCTTTCCACATTCAAATTGACATCCAGTTGCGGTTCAAACTCTTGTGCAAAAATAAACGGTGCGTTCGGCGATTCAAACGAGATATTTTTTGTATAAACCTTGCGAATCAAAAACTTTTTTTCGGCTACCTCTGCCATAACTTTATCCTTTCAATAACTCGTCTAGTTCACCGGTTTTATCTGCGGCGTGTAAATCATCACAACCGCCAACATGGTGCTCACCAATAAAAATTTGCGGAATGGTATGACGCCCGGAACGCGCTTCCATTTGCTGCCAAAGCGAGCGATCATGCCCAACGTCCAGCAGGGTATAACTTACACCCTTACTATCAAGCAACTTGCGCGCCCGAGTGCAATATGGGCAGCTTTGATTGGCATACACAACAACATCAACCATATCGACTCACTTCGCTTTACGGCGTGCCGCTTTGCGCGACTCAGGTTGATTTAACGGCAATCCGGCCATCTTCCACGCCAGAATACCGCCGCGCAAGTTGTATACTTTTGTGAAGCCATTTTTTACCAGGTTTGACGCTGCACGCGCAGAACGCGCGCCACTTTGACAATAAACCAAAATTTCTTGGTCTTTCTGATTAGCCAATTTCGCCAGCAAATCACTTTCCGTCATATTACGCGCATCACCAATAAAACCCGTCTTATATTCCGCCTCGGTGCGCACGTCAAACAATTGCGCGCCCTTATTGTAAACACGCGTCGCTTCTTCCGGCGAAAGCTGGGTATAACCTAAAAAACGATCGCCGACATAGCTATACAGCAACATCAACACAATAATCGCCAGCGCGATAAAGAGTAAAAACTCTTGCTTCATAAACTCAACAAACATTCCGTGCCATCCTATAGACATTCGAGCAAACCTGATGATTTTAACAGTGAAACTCGCTACAATGAACGGAATTTTTAAAATTTATCCCACAGGACAATTCATGAGCACAACCGCCAAACTTAAACACCGTCCGACCGGCCTAGTCATTCTGGATGGCTGGGGACATCGTGTGGAGCGCGAACATAATGCTGTTGCGCAAGCCAACACCCCGAACTGGAACATGCTGCTAGCCAAATATCCGCACACCTTAATTAATACTTCAGGCATGGTAGTCGGTTTACCACACGGTCAAATGGGCAACTCAGAAGTGGGTCACCTTAATTTAGGAGCCGGTCGTATCGTTTACCAAGAACTAACCCGCATTCAAAAATCCATCGAAGATGGCGACTTTTTTACCAATCCGGCTTTAGTCAACGCCATTGAAGGCGCAAAAAAGCAGGCTAAAGCCGTGCACATCATGGGGTTGATTTCGGATGGCGGCGTGCACTCACATATCGAGCACGTTAAGGCTGCCCTGACGTTGTCTGTTCAACGAGGCGCACAAACTTATTTGCACATTTTTACTGATGGACGCGACACTGCACCACAAAGTGCGTTGGCTTATATTGAAGCGATTGAAGCGCACTTAAAACAAATCGGCGGCGGTCAAATCGCCAGCGTTACCGGGCGTTATTACGCCATGGATCGCGACAACCGCTGGGAGCGGGTCGAAAAAGCCTATCATGTGATTACTCTTGGTCAAGCCGAACATCAGTGCACCAGTGCAAAACAAGCGATTGAACAGGCTTATGCGCGCGGCGAAAACGACGAGTTTATTGGCGCTACCGCCATTTTAGATGCTCAAGGCCAGGTAGTTAAAATGCACGATGGCGATGCAATTATTTTTATGAACTTTCGCTCCGACCGCGCACGCCAATTAACGCGCCCATT
>DIJW01000135.1:6006-7695 GCA_002421475.1 Thiomicrospira sp. UBA5634
CCGCCAAGCCGTTATTAAACTCAGCGACTATGTCACGCTCACTGAATACAACAAAACCTTTAAAGTCAATATCGCTTTTGCCTCAACTGAAATGAGCAATACTTTTGGCGAGTGGATTGCAAAGCACAATCTAAAACAACTGCGCATTGCCGAAACCGAAAAATACCCGCACGTTACTTTCTTCTTTAACGGCGGCGTAGAAATACCCTACCCGGGTGAAGACCGTATCTTAGTTCCGTCCCCTAAAGTCGCCACCTATGACTTACAGCCGGAAATGAGTGTAGAAGAAGTTTCCGACAAACTGGCTGCGGCTATCCGTTCCGGCAAGTACGACACGTTTATCTGCAATATGGCTAATCCGGACATGGTCGGGCATTCAGGTGACTTGCAAGCTTGCATAAAGGCAGTTGAGGCGGTTGATGCCGCTCTTGGCAAAATTTATGCTGCACTGGAAGAAATGGGCGGCGAAATGATTGTAACTGCCGACCACGGCAACGTAGAAGAACTGTGGGACGAAAAAACCAACAGCCCACTCACCTCTCACACCACCAATCCCGTGCCACTAGTGATTGTCAGCAATGAGCGCTACAACCTAAGAAATGATGGTTGTTTACCGGATGTTATTCCGACTTTATTAGATATGATGGGGTTAGAAACTCCGTCCGAAATGACCGCTAAATCGTTAATCACTAAATAACGCCGATATAAATAAAACCAGGCCTGGTGTTGCACCAGGCCTGGTTTTATTCAACAAATCAACGCAACCTCTTGGGGTTTAAATCACACCCATCGCATCAATCGCGTTACTTACGCGCAAGAAACCAGCGATATTCGCACCTGGGACATAATCACCCGGGCAACCATATTCCGCCGCCGTGTCAAAACAAGTTTTATGAATATTGATCATAATCTCTTTTAAACGCGCTTCGGTATAGTCGTGTGTCCAAGAATCACGGCTCGCGTTTTGCTGCATTTCCAACGCTGATGTTGCCACGCCACCGGCATTCGCCGCTTTACCCGGGCCATAAGCGGTTTTCGCTTTTTGCAAAATACGAATCGCATCCGGCGTGCAAGGCATATTCGCCCCTTCTGCCACCGCGATACAGCCGTTTTTCACCAGCATTTCGGCGTCTTTGGCGTTTAACTCATTCTGCGTGGCACAAGGCAACGCCACATCACAAGGCACCGACCAAATCGAACCGTCTTTAATGAATTTCGCGTGTTTACGCTCTTGGGTGTATTTTTCAATACGCGCATACTCGATTTCTTTTAGACGTTTAATCAAGTCCAAATCCAAGCCCTGCTCATCGACGATATAACCACTCGAATCCGAGCAAGCAATCACTTTCGCACCATAGGTCATCGCTTTTTCAATCGCATAAATCGCCACGTTACCTGAACCGGATACCACCACGGTTTTACCTTGCAAGCTATCACCACGCGCTTTTAACATTTCTTCGGCAAAGAACACCGTACCGTAACCGGTCGCTTCTTTACGCGCCAAAGAACCGCCCCAGGCCACGCCTTTACCGGTAAATACGCCCGACTCGTAACGGTTAGTAATACGTTTATATTGACCAAACATATAGCCGATTTCGCGCGCACCCACACCAATATCCCCTGCCGGAACGTCGGTATACTCACCAATATGACGATAAAGCTCCGTCATAAAACTCTGACAGAAACGCA
>DIJW01000010.1 GCA_002421475.1 Thiomicrospira sp. UBA5634
ATCCATACTGCAGTAATAAAGCCGTTGCAGTCGAATCATTAGGATTCGTGTTGGTTATGCTGTCAGGATCAGCTTTGGCACTACCGGTGCTCAGTAAAACGGTCAAGGGTTTGCCACCGACCTTGCCTTCCGCCTGCGCATCAATCACCCAGCCATCGGTCACAAGTTCTGTAAACTGGTTGACCCCCGCCACTTTACCTTCAGCTTGTTTAACGGTTCCGGTTAAGTACTGAAAACCAATCCCGGTGTCCCATGAGCCAATGCGTGGCATATAAGCTGCACGTAAATAACTAGCGACGTTAGTGCCGATATCAAAGTTTTCACCACCAAAACCCGGTGTCCATGCGGTGTAGTTAACAAAGTAATTATTACTGGATGCCGCGAACGCGATACCGGTTGCTTCGCCAGAACCTAAACCAAGCGCTTGTGATGCACTCATTGCGTTGCGGTCTTCAATAGGACGTTGCGCACGGGTTGCGCCGGTGTTCAGTAGCTCTAAACCATAACCGACACCTAAAGCATCGGTAGAGAAAGGGATGACACTTAATTGAGTTTGACCAATTTTCGCGACATTAAAATGCAGTTTGGAGCCTAAAAAAGTATTGGCCGCGGCTTCAACTTCGTGACTGTGAGTTCCCGTGGTGCCGTCCTCTGTACTTGTTTCACCACCAACCGGACCGCCAAAACCGGCTTCAATCATAAAGCCTATCTTTTCGGATACACGCCCACCAAGAAGCAGAGCCGCTTCGTTTGGCCATTCAATTTGACCGGCATCTGCACCTTCGTTGGTATTGCCGTTTGATTTGGTGTAACGCAATTTGGTAATAACGGAGGCATTTAGAGAGCTCGGTAAAGAAATGTTTTCGCCTTCAATTTTGGGCTGAGCGCCCATCATGGTATAACCGCTAGCTTTAAATGCCCGACCAAATGCATTAATCGCGGGGAAAGTTTGGCTATGGCACGCGACACATTGCATGCCGGTTTGTCGAGCAAATGCCGGCGCTGCTTCGGTGATTGGGGCCGTGAGGGTTAAACCAACCGCGGCAAAACCGGCTAAGGATAATAATCCGTTCGACCAATGACGTTTAAACATTTTGTTTTTTATCATGTTTGAGAATCCTCTTTATGATTTTTTAAGACACTAAGTTTTTATCTGGCTATTTTGAGCGCCTCGAATGACCCATGATTAGGATTTACGAGGTTAATCAAGATGCTCAGGTAATAGCCTTGATGGTCAATTTAGGTAATTAGCTAAAGGCTGTACACCTGACAAATGTGTGGTTTTTTTAGGTCAACGCATTCAGTACAAATGTTATAAATCCATAACAATTGTATTGTTTTACGTAAAAAATCGTGGTTTATAAGGGTTTGCTAAAATTGACAAATCCAATAAATGGGGCTAGGTTAAGCCAACAAAGGCTTATGAGGTGTTGGGTATAATGAAAACGAAAGATGTCACTGTGTATGTTTGGATGACCTTGTTTTTAGCCGTATTCGCTGTGTTAGGTGCGATAGACTTAGTGATGGATGGTTATCCGAATATCTCGTTTGCACACAGTGTGGTACATGGTGGGATAGTATTGTTATGTTTGGCAGCTGCTTTTTATATTGTTAAGCAGTGGCGTCGAGCACGTTTTCTGGCACGTAATGCAGATCATGTTTTGCAACAATATTTGGATGGACTGGGGCAAAAAATTGAAGCCGAATTAAATAATTGGGGTTTAACCCAAGCAGAGAAACGCATTGCAATTATGTTAATTAAAGGTAAAAGTTTAAAAGAAATTGCAGAGTTTTGTCATCGAGGTGAAGGCACAATTAGGCAACATGCGGTTGCAGTGTATCGAAAATCAGGTTTTGCCGGTCGCGCTGAATTGGCAGCCTATTTTTTAGATGAAATTTTTAAACCCTTGCAGGCTGATGATATTAATTGATTTACTCGTTTGTTAAATAAAAACCCCGCACAGGGCGGGGCTCTGACTAGGAGAAAGTCAGATTACTTTTTACCAAACTCAGGGTAGGCTTCCATGCCACACTCTGATTGATCAAGACCTTCGTACTCTTGTTCTTCGGTAACGCGGATTCCCATCACTGCTTTAATTGCGAACCATACAACCAAGCTTGTAACGAATACCCAGGTGAAGATTGAAACGACACCGATCAACTGTGCAGTTAAGGTAGCGTCTGCATTGTTGAATACTACCGCTAACAAGCCCCAGATACCGACTACGCCGTGAACTGAGATTGCGCCAACCGGATCATCAATTTTGAACTTTTTGTCCATTAGGATGATCACGAACACTACCAATAATCCACCAATTAAACCGATAACCGCAGCCGATAGTGGCGTAGGTGATAACGGATCAGCCGTGATAGATACTAGACCTGCTAAAGCGCCGTTTAGGATCATGGTTAAGTCTACTTTACCGAACATAATGCGAGAGGCAATCAACGCACCGATTACACCCGCAGCAGCGGCTAAGTTAGTGTTAACGAAAATCATCGCAACAGCATTCGCGTTTTCAACCGTAGAGATTTGCAATTGCGAACCACCGTTGAAGCCGAACCAACCTAACCACAGGATAAAGGTACCTAAAGCGGCTAAAGGCATGTTTGCACCAGGGATTGCGCGCACTTCACCGTTTGCACCATATTTACCCTTACGAGCACCTAGTACCAATACACCCGCTAAAGCTGCAGCTGCACCCGCCATGTGAACGATACCTGAACCTGCAAAGTCAGTGAAACCGACTTCACTTAAGAAACCGCCACCCCAAGTCCAAAAACCTTGAACCGGATAAATGACGGCAGTCATCACTACCGCAAACGCGAAGAAAGACATGAGTTTCATACGTTCAGCTACTGCACCAGAAACAATCGACATCGCGGTGGCAACGAACACCACTTGGAAGAAGAAGTCTGCAAGGTTTGAGTAGTAAGGCGCATCTTCACCGCCGGCTAATACTTCAGCTGTCGTGTTGTCCGCACCTAATAAGAAACTTAGTCCTGGAATCACGCTGTTTAAGCCGTCGCCGTACATAATGTTGTAACCTACCAACATATACATCAAGCTGGCAATTGAAAATAAACCAACGTTTTTCGCTAAAATTTCCGTGGTGTTTTTGCTACGCACCAGGCCTGCTTCGAGCATGGTAAAACCTGCCGCCATCCACATAACCAATGCCCCGGCCATGAGGAAGTAAAAGGTATCGAGTGCATAACTGAGTTCGATTACTTGTTCCATAACACAATTCCTTCTCGTTAATTAAAGGGCGATATCGCCGGTTTCATCGGTACGGATACGGATGGCTTGCTCAATCGGCATGACAAAAATTTTGCCGTCGCCGATTTTGCCGGTGCGAGCTGCATTGCTGATCGCTTCAATCGCCGAGTCAACCTTGTCATCGGCAACGCCGATTTCAATGCGGACTTTCGGTAGAAATTCGATCGCGTATTCAGCGCCACGGTAAATTTCCGTGTGTCCTTTTTGACGTCCAAAGCCTTTGGCTTCTGTAACAGTCATCCCGTTAACCTCAATGTCGTGCAATGCTTCACGTACGTCATCGAGCTTAAAGGGTTTGATTATTGCCACTATAAGTTTCATACTTAGTAACCTCCTGATAACAGTGGTTGAAAACCGGGTTTGTGTGCTCGTTTAGGCTGATCTCACAAAGGGTTTTATGTTTCACTGTTTGAGTTGAAAAAAAGTTTCGTTGATAAATAAGCTTTAGCTATGCCTGTAGTTTAAAAGCTATTTAAATACATGGTGTTAGGTGTATTTTGTAATGTAATTTTGTGTTTTTTTAAATTTATATACACCTTATTGGTGCAATCTGAAAATAAATGGTGCAATTCGTGTTTTCATCGCTTAAAAGTGCCCCTAAAATCTTGCTGGCTTTATTGGCGCAATTCATCGCTTTATTGTTATTAGCCATCGGCGTGACCTTATTAAAATATGTTGTTGCACCACCCTATAACGATTGGGCTTTAGTTGTTACGCAAGGCGTATTGGCGGCAATAATTGGTTGTCGAATTGGATTGCCATGTTGGTGGCGCTGGATTCAGTTTGTGATTCCGGTTGGCCTGTATGCCGCATTGATGGTTGGGTTCAATCCACTGTGGGCGTTGGTCATTTTTATTGTGTTGTGGCTGGTGTTTCGTAATGCGG
>DIJW01000220.1 GCA_002421475.1 Thiomicrospira sp. UBA5634
AACTCAAGCCGCTAAGGGTGATAATCAACACCAGCAGATCCATCAACACAATACCGGCGGTTACCCAGACTCCGGCTCGAAACCCGTCTTGCAGGCTTCGAGTTAAGGTCATGATTACGCCCGGTCCGGGTGTGGCGGCGATAATAAGTAATGCAAAACTGAGCGAAAGTAGGGTGCCAAAAGTCATGGAGCTTTTTTATTCTGCCAGCAGTTGATTAATTAAATTGATATGTTGTGACTGATCCCATTCGGTGCCGCCAAATAAGGCATAACGAATTTGGCCTTTTTTGTCGATTAGGTAGGTTGTGGGATAAGCCATAATGCGCCAGTCTTTAATCGCCTTACCTTGTGGATCGAGTAAAACCGGGAAATTTACCGGATTGGTTTTTAAAAACGCGGCGAAGTCTTGCGGTTGTTCAGCTAAGTTGACGGCCAAAATTTCAAACGGTTGCTGTTTTAGTTTGCGTTTGAGTCGGGTCATTGACGGCATTTCATGTAAACAGGGCGGACACCAGCTGGCCCAGAAGTTGAGCAAAACAACTTGGCCTTGATAATCATTGAGTGATATTGGCTGTTTTTTAAGGTCTTGTAAGTTTAGCGCGATATTTTGTCGCCCTTGATAGGTTTGCAACGCATCTTGTTTAGCCGATTCCCCTGTGGGTAATATACTGTCCTCTTGGTTTAGAGGCACTGTTTGTCGTGGTTGATCCATATAGAAAGTCAGCAAACGCATCGCATCACTCAGTTGTTGCGTCAGGTTTTGGCTATCACGTTTTTCAATGTCCAGCGCATCGGCGCGAAAATAAAAACGATCACGCATTTGTGGTAAAAGTTGGCTGAAAACCGGACTGCCGGCTTGGTTGAGCTGGGTAACTAAATGAGCGAGTTGCCAACGCCAAGGCGAAAGTTCTGCTTGCAGTACAAAGCTCGGAATATTCATGGTTTGGGTGTGTGGCCAATACAGCGGTTCAGCGCCGGGGGCGGGTGTTTCAATATACAAATTTGGGTTCAGTAGAATCAAGCCAATATGCTGTTTGGGTTGTTGTTGATATTGTTGCAAGCCGCGCACGGCGAGTTGGGCGGCTTTGTTGGGCGCGATAATAAACAATGGTAAGTTGTCGGTTTGGGCTTGCGCGATGAGTTCAGCTAACCACTGCGTCGGAATTTGATCTAATGCGCTTGGAGTAGGGGATAAAAACATCGCTTCAAACAAATCAATCTGCCAGCTTTCGATACCTTGGTGACTGAGTTGTTGTGCTAGCTTTTTTTCGGCGGCTAATACGCCGTATTCTGACGGTAACCACAAAATCCGCGCTGCCGGGTTGTTGCTAGGGGTGATTTGAATAGTGACTTCTGTTCCGGCTAAATCAATCGTTTTAGCTTGCGCAAACCCCATTAAAAATAGACTGATAACCAACCACCAGGCCTGGTGGAGTTTTGGATTTAATGAACCATGAAGGACACGAAGAAGATTCAAGTTCGCAGTCGGCTTGTCGTTTGTCGTGTTGGTATCATTGTAAGTTGTCATGGCGTTGGCTTTAATGTTCATTATTTTAAAACTTCGTGTCTTTGTGTCTCCGTGGTGAAAAAATTAATCCGGCACAAACTTCAGCACATTACCATTAATACAATAACGTTTATAGGTCGGTGGCGGGCCGTCGTTAAACACATGGCCTAAGTGGATGCCGGAACTGGCACTGCGTACTTCTACACGCACCATACCATGCGAATAGTCTTCATGGTAAGTAATTGAACCTTCTATCGGATTGAAGAAACTTGGCCAGCCGGAACCACTGTCGAACTTGGTGTCGGTACGAAATAATGCCGCGCCAGTAATCGGGTCAACAAATACACCCGGACGTTTTTCATCCAAGTGCGAGCCGCTATAAGGCCGTTCCGTGCCTTGCTCAAACGCGATGCGTTGTTGTTCCGGCGTGAGCAGTTGATAACCTAACCATTGCCAAAAACGCGTTTTATCACCGTTATAACCGGTATAACGTGCGACTTCTTCACCTTGTTGAAACAATACTATTGTCGGTGTGGCAAACAATTCTTTCGCCAGTTTCCAACCGGTTGGCGGATTCGGCGATAAGCTGGTTGCTACCGCCACATCCGCTTGCCAGTGATTAAGGATTTCTTGCTTGAACTGTTTACAAAACGCGCAATCCTCGGCTTCAAATACAATCAGTTGTTGTTCGAAGTTCAAATCGGCTGTGTTAAGGGGTTGATGACTTGTCACCAGGCCTGGTGCTTGGTCTGGAATAGGATAGGGCACACCGGTGCCACCCAAACCGCAATAACCGTTTGGGTTCTTTTTAAGATAATCTTGATGATAAACTTCTGCCGCCGCGTAGTTAATTAACGGCGCGATTTCAGTGGTGATTTGACCAAAACCGGCTTTGTTTAATGCTTGTTGATAGGTGTTGCGGCTGGCTTCTGCTACTAAACGTTGCGCATCACTATTCGTGTAAACCGCGCTGCGATAGTTAGAGCCAATGTCATTGCCTTGGCGGTCGCCTTGAGTGGGATTATGGTTTTGCCAGAATTGCGCTAAAACTTGTTCTAGGCTGATTTTGGCCGGATCAAAGGTGACTTTGACGACTTCGGCGTGATTGCGTTTGTCGCTCTGTCCGGCGCGTAATAAGCGTTCGTGCGCTAAAATCGCTTCATAACTCGGCTCAATATCGCCGTTGGCGTAACCGCTTTCGACATCCAGCACGCCGGGCAATTCAGCCATGCGTTTTTCGGCACCCCAAAAACAGCCCATGCCTAACACAATCGAGTCGGTTTGAATTTGTTGGGTCATGTTATTGCTCATGTTTTCCTCCTGCGCGCAGGCTGTTAAAGTGAGGGAGACAGCGAGTACAGCGATAATCCGATACAACATTTTAATACCCAGTTTTATTACTTGACTTGCTTACTTGGTTTTAGGCTAGCATAGCAGATTTTTCCTCACAACCAGGCCTGGTTGCGGCGATTTATTCTGCGAATGCAATGCGATCAGCCAGTGCGTCCAACGCTTTCATTACACAGGCCTCATCACGCTCACCGCCGGGTGCGCCACTGACACCGATTGCACCTACGCGTGTGCCGCCAACGGTGATTGGCACACCGCCGACCATCATTAAGATACCGTTTACGTGGTTCATTTCAGGGCGAATATCTGCACGTTGCTCGCGGAAAGTGCCGGAAGGAATGCCTGACATTAACGCGGCATTGGCCTTTTCTTCGGCGATTTGTAACGTGAATTTTGATGCTACATCATCACGTAAGGCGGCGCGTAAATTACCATGGCGATCAACCACTACCGCGCTGACGGAAAAACCATCTTCACGACATGCTATTACCGCTTCGGTGGCTAAATCACGCGCCAACTCCATGCCGATATTTTTTTCTTGAACCAGTTCGGCTGCTTGTGCTGAAAACATCAGGCCGGACAAAATAATCGTTAGTGTTTTT
>DIJW01000008.1:0-348 GCA_002421475.1 Thiomicrospira sp. UBA5634
GGTTGAAATGGATCGGGAGATAAAACACCGTTTGCTGAACAAAGTTTGCTGAGTATGTTAAACAAGTTTGGCATTCATGTTCCACCGGGAGTTAAAACCAACGCAAAAAATATTGCTGCAGTGGCGGTACATGCTGAGCTTCCTGCCTTTGCTAAACCAGGTCAAGCGATAGACGTTACCGTGTCATCATTAGGTAATGCAAAAAGTTTGCAGGGCGGCACCTTGTTATTGACGCCGCTAAAAGGTGTTGACGGTAACGTATACGCATTAGGTCAGGGTAATTTAGTTGTCGGTGGTATGGATGCCAGCGGTAAAGACGGCTCGCGTATCACAGTAAACGTTCCTAGG
>DIJW01000008.1:374-6056 GCA_002421475.1 Thiomicrospira sp. UBA5634
ACCGTGACCTTAAATTTGCATCGTGCAGATTTTACCACTGCAACCAATATGACCAATGCCATTAATGGTTTGTTAGGTGCGGGTACCGCACGTGCATTAGATGCTGAATCGGTTGAAGTGATGGCGCCCCGTATGCCCGATCAACGCGTGTCATTTTTATCGGTATTGGAAAATATTGAGATAGAGCAAGGCGAAAGCGCGGCACGTGTCATTGTAAACTCACGTACCGGTACCGTGGTTATCGGGCAAATGGTGCGCGTCAGTCCGGCGGCAGTGACACACGGTGGCATGGTGGTGCGTATTGAAGAAAACCCCGAGGCGAATCAGCCTAATCCTTTCGCCGGCGGTCAAGCCATGGTTGTGCCGGATACCCAGATTGATGTTGAACAGCAAGGTGATGCCCGCATGTTTAAGTTTGAAGCAGGCGTGTCATTGGATACCTTGGTAGAAGCGGTGAATAAAGTAGGCGCGGCACCGAGTGATTTAGTGGCAATTTTAGAAGCACTAAAACAGGCCGGTGCACTTAAAGCCCAGCTAATGATTATTTAAGGAGACTAACATGTCCGAATTAAATAGTGTTACGCGCCCGCAAGATCACACCATTTATACCAACTTAAATGCGTTTGAAGATCTAAAACGCCAAGCGCGTGAAGATCAACATTCTGTTTTAAAACCAATCGCACAACAGTTTGAAGCGTTATTTTTGGAGCAAATTTTAAAAAATTCGCGCCAGGTAAAATTAGATGATGGTTGGTTAGACGGATCACAAGCCGCTACTTACTACGATATGTATGATAAACAGCTGGCGCAAGAAATTTCTGCTAAAGGTTCTCTGGGTTTTGCCGATCAAATAGTTAAGCAGTTGTCTTCCGGTTTACCGACATTGGATGGCGAAAAGAAACAACAGTGGTTGGAACAACAAAGTAAGCAAATAGATGAAAAGTTAGCCTCATCAACAACGCAACAAACGTTAGCGATGCGAAAACTTAACGCTAAGCCGAATGGCGGCGTATTGGAATAATGCGGTAACCCTTAAGCGAGTACAGTCATGTCAGATATGTTAATCATTGCCACATCAGCGGCAACTACATTCAGAAAGGCGTTAGATGTTACCAGTCATAACGTAGCCAACGTGGGTACGGAGGGCTATAGTCGTCAGCGGGCAGAAATCTACAGCAATGCACCAAGTATTGTTGGTGGCGCGTTTCTGGGCGGTGGTTCGCGTGTGGACTTGGTTGAACGTATGTATGCTGACTATATCCAAAAGCAATTAGTGAGCACCAATGCATCTGTGATGGGATTCAAGGAAGCCTTGAGTTACTCGAAGCAGGTTGAAGGCATCGTGGCCGGTAACGACGAAGGGGTTCAACAATTTATCCAGCGTTATTTCGATTCTATGCAAAATTTGGCTGACAATCCGACTTCACGTGTTAATCGCCAGTTAATGCTGGATGAAGCGAACAACTTGACCGGGCATATCAACAATATCAGCGCCGTGTTGACCGATACGCAATATCAAGTTAATGCGCAGCTTAAAGACACGGTTAACCAAATTAATTCGCAGCTCGAAATTATTCAACGCATCAATACTCAAGTGTCGATCGCCAATTCCCAAGGTCGTCAACCGCCAAATGACTTATATGACCAGCGTGAGCAAGCGATTCTCGAATTGTCTAATTTAATTGAAGTGAAAACATTCAGACAACCGGATGGCACCATTGATATTCACTCTATTAACGGCAAAGTTCCATTGCTGAGTGACAATACCCTGACTCGCCTTGAGGCCGCACCTAGCCCTTACCCTGACGAAAACCGTATTGAAATTTATGTCAATAACGGCGGTCAGCGCAAACAAGTTTCTGATTTACTTATTGGTGGCGGTCAGTTAGGGGGTGTTTTAGATTTCCGTAAAAACATGCTCGATCGTTCACAAAACGAGTTAGGGGTGATGATAAATGCATTCGTTGCCTCAAATAACTGGCAACATTATATGGGTTACGATGAAAACGGAAATCCAGGTAAAGACCTGTTTTCGCCCTTGCAAACCCATGAGTTGCATAGCAGCGATAACTTGGGTGTGGAAGACGGTACGAATATTAAGATTACCTTTAACCCAAACCCAACCGGCGTAGCTGTGCCTTACAGCCTGCCAGAAACACAAATTTATGGCGAAAAAGTAGAGGCATTAAGCGAAGCTTATAAACAAATCGCTGAAATGCAGCCGCGCAGTTACCAATTGTTATATAACGGTTCTGAATTTCAAGTTTATGATCATGCAACCAGTCGTCCGGTGACAGATGATAATGGCGTTGTTTATACGATTGCACCCGGTTCGGAAGCAACAATTGACGGTATGCATTTTGATTTGACCGGCGTGACACCAACGGATGTGTTTGCCGGTGATAGATTTATTATTAAACCGCATCAAGAAGTACTGAAAAGTTTTGCGGTTGAAATTCGTGATGGTCAAGAAATTGCAACGCGTGGACAAAATCCAATCGAAGAATATTATGATCCGGCAATTGATATCAATAGCGATGGTATCACCAGTTATACTGAGTTTATGACAGGGCATGCCTTGCCGACCCCCTTGACCGTTGCAGACTTTAATGCCTCTATCGGTGCGGCAGGCATCGGTGAGCGGTTAGATAAAAATGGTGACGGTTTTCTCGATAGAACCGAATTCGACATGTTAAAGGCTTCTGCGGCTAAACCGGGTGGCGAAGGTGATAACGTTAATATTGCCAATATGGCAACATTACAATCGAAAAAAATAATGTTTGCTAATGATTCCGGCCAACCTGCCGAAACATTATTAGGCGGCTATTCACGGATGGCCAGCAGTGTCGGTATGTATGTGCATGGCCTTCAGGTTCAGTTTGATGCTCAAACCAATACGTATAATCATATTTTAGAGCGCCGAGAAACCTTGTCAGGCGTGAGTTTAGATGAAGAAGCGGCTAATTTAATGCGGTTTCAACAGGCCTACCAAGCGGCTGCGCAGGTGATGCAAACCGCGCAAAGCATATTTCAGACCCTGCTTGGGGCGATAAGAGGATAACGAAATGCGTGTGTCTACAAATTTATTTCATGTAATGGGTTTTAATGCGATTTCAAAGCATCAGGAAAATTTGCTTAGTATTCAAGAAAAATTGAGTACGGGGAATCGTGTTAATAAACCAAGTGATGATCCGGTCGCAATGAGTCAGATTCATTCGTTAAATAGAGCGCAGAACACCATTGATCAATACGCCAAAAATGGTCAATATGCCAAATCCCAGTTAGTATTGGAAGAGACTGCTGTGCAGGACACGATTGGTGTCATGCAACGTATTCGTGAGCTTGGCATTCAAATGTCGAACGATACTTACAGTCCCGATCAACGTCGCGTCGCGGCGGCAGAAGTTGAGCAGTTGATGTTGCACGTTAAGGGTACGATGAACATGAAAAACTCTGATGGAGAATACATGTTTACCGGTAACAACGTGAAAGATACGCCGTTTGTAGACGATGTGGATAATCCGGGATTTTTAATTTATGTCGGCAATATTGATCCGGCGCATCCTGATCCGGCGTTTGCTGCTTTGGCACGACCAGAAGCCAACTACGGCGGACGGTTTGTACAAATTGGGTTTGACCATACCGATGAACTCAAGCCGAATGACGAATACAATATGTCACGTGTTCGCATTACGGATACTGACTCGAAGGTTTTTGGTTTTGCGCCCAATCCGGCGACATCATTACCACCAGGGGTTGATCCTAATATCTATAACAGTCTAAAAGTGATGTACGACCGTATGATGTTGGGACAAAAACCGGGTGATGATGTGCTGGATGATTTAAAAGTATCTATTACCAATATGTCGGAAGTAACCGCCGGTATCGGTGGGCGTCAGGTGCGGATTGAAACGCAATTTGATGCCGGACAGTCATTTAAGTTGGCTTTAACGGAACGTCGAATGAATCTTGAAGAAATGGACTTAGTAGAAGGAATTTCGAAATTTACCGTTACACAAAATGCGCTACAGATGGCGCAACAAGTCTTTACTAAAGTGCAACAGATGTCGATTTTTAACTATTTTAGATAACGAACACAACGCGGTGACGCGTTATTGATAAAGTTGGTACTCAACTTGCTAATGCCTCCCTAGTGGAGGCATTTTTATAAATGAAATTTGAACATTTTCTTATTGCGCTGTTAGTGCCGATGGGTTTGTTATTGATTGCAGGGGGTGCGGCTTTCCAGCATTTTCAATACTGGGCAGTATCGCAAATGCAATCATCAACGCAATCCACGCCTGCGGTACTTAATTCGGTGACGACCTCCACCATTAAAACCGTATCCAATCGCCCATTACATAATGCACAGCCGGCATTAGAAAAACCGGTTGCAAGCGCAGTTAAGCTTGAGCCTGTTTATGTTCAGGTAATTGAGCGCAGCGCGCCGAAAATGGCCAATAAAGCTGAAATTCATGCCACTCCCGCTGTCGTTAAGACTGAACCTGTCGTCAAAACCGCTGTAAATCCGCAGTTGGTGGAAACCCCAAAAACACTTGAATCACTGCAACAGCCGATCTTAATTGCCTATGACGATGCGATTGTGATTGAGTTTCCGCAATCACTGGCGACTGAGCAAAATATCAAACGTGCGTTAAGTCGGGTGTTATTAAGTCCACAACCGTTCGATGAAACCGATTTATTAAGTGTCGCACCCTTGGATTATAAAAAACGTCCGGCCTTGTATCGCAGGGTGTTAAATAAACAAAATGAACCGATTCGTTATCCACGTGCGGCGTTTCGTTATGCGGATTATTTAATCGCCAATCATCAAACAGAGATTGAAGATGCGGAAGGTCGTTTTGTTAGGGTTGAAATTCCGTTAAAACCTTCAAACTTGGCTGAACCGGCGCGCCAATTTGAACCTTGGGTGTTGGAATTTGCCGACCACTTTAATGTTCCGCCGGCGTTAGTATTTGCCGTGATGGAAACCGAAAGTCACTTTAATCCGCAAGCTGTCAGTAAATCCAATGCCAAGGGGTTAATGCAAATTAAGCCGAATGCGGCAGGGCGAGATGTGTATCAGTATATTGACTTTAAACTTGGCGCACCCGGCGATGAAGAGTTATTTGATGCACAAAGCAATATTCGTTTAGGCACCGCCTATTTAAGTTTGTTAAAACACGATTATTTGGCTGAAATTCGTCATGCAGATGTGCGCGAGATGGTGGCAATATCGTCCTACAATGGCGGCATGTCGAGCGTGTTAAAAATCTTTGGTAATAATCCGGTGGACGCGATTGAAAACATTAATAAAATGAATGCGCGTCAGGTTTATCGTAAATTGCGTTATGAACATGCGTCTGACGAAACGCGCCGTTATTTAGACAAAGTATTACAAGCAAAAACACGTTATCAAGCGTTATTAGGTGAAGATGCCAACGTCATGGCGAGTCGTTAATGTTAACAACCAGGCCTGGTTAGAGGAAAATGTATGCAGCAATATTGGCAAGGAAAACACGTATTGGTGACCGGTGCAGACGGTTTTATCGGTTCGCATTTGGCGGAAACCCTGGTAAAAGCGGGCGCAAAAGTTCGAGCCTTGGTGCAATATAATTCCTTCAATAGTTGGGGCTGGTTGGATCAAAGTCCGCTGGCATCGGAGATGGAGATTATCAGTGG
>DIJW01000028.1 GCA_002421475.1 Thiomicrospira sp. UBA5634
GTTTCAATTATGGCTTCACTGGAAGGTAATCCTGGTATCGCAATAGGAAACGCCGTTGGTTCGAATATTACCAACATTGGGTTGGTGCTCGGCATTACCGCCCTACTCGCACCCATTATGGTTAAGTCATCGGTTTTAAAACGTGAACTACCGATTTTATTGATTGTGACCGCTCTCGGTATGGCGTTGTTACTCAACCATACTTTAGGCGTGATTGATGGCATTATCTTAATCGCTACCCTGAGCGCGATTTTGATCTGGATGATACGCTCGAACAGAAACGCGCCCGCTGATGACCGACTCGCACAAGAAGTAAATGAAGAAATCGGTGAAATTCCTAAACTATCTAAAATGCGCGCGATGATTTATTTAATCGGCGGATTGGTGTTGCTTATGATCAGCGCACGCATGATGGTTTGGGGTGCCGTCGAAATAGCTGAATACTTTGAAGTTCCTGACCTTATTATCGGTTTAACCATTATTGCAATCGGCACAAGCCTACCAGAACTTGCCGCAGCTGTAGCGGCAGCACTGAAAAATGAAGTAGACATGATGATTGGCAACATCCTTGGATCCAATCTTTTTAATATTACGGCCGTATTAGCTGTGCCAGCGCTACTTGCACCTCAATTAATTGATTCGCAAGTTTTACTGCGCGATTACCCGATTATGATCGCTTTTACGATTGCGATGTTATTAGTTGCTTTGCCGCGCAAAGGCAACGCGGTTATCTCGCGCATTGAAGGCTTTTTGTTGCTTGCGCTGTTTGTCGGTTATCTAACTTTGTTATACTTCAACACCGTTAGCCAATAAACACCGAGTTTTTTATGAATACACTGCAAAGCAAAGCCGCCAAAATCAAACTGTTATTACTGGATGTTGATGGGGTTTTAACCGACAACCGTCTGATTTACGGTGATGATGGTCAAGAATATAAAGCCTTTTATACTCGCGATGGTCATGGCATGGTTTTGCTACAAAAAAGCGGCGTTGAAATCGGCATTATTACCGGCAGAAAATCAAACCTCGTCACTAAACGCATGGCTGACCTTAAAGTAAAACACGTTTATCAAGGTGTTCCGGACAAACTGCCAACCTTTGAAGCCCTGATGCAATCAACCAGCTTATCACTAGACCAAGTGGCGTATATGGGGGATGATATTCTGGATTTGCCCATTTTAACGCGTGTCGGCTTAGCGACCTGCCCAAAAGACAGTGACCCTGACGTATTAAGCCGCGTTGACTTTGTCAGCCAACACATTGGTGGACGTGGGGCTGTGCGTGAACTGTGCGAACTAATTATGCGTGCGCAAAATACTTGGCAGGCGCACTTGGACTTTTACCTGAGATAGTCATGCGCCGCAAACGCCTGATTTTTTTCACTATTGCCCTTGCCTTGTTAGCGTTATATGTCACGTTAAAACCAACGTCTGAACAGCAATCTACTGACCGCACTTTACTCCAACAAGATGACTGGCAATTATTAAATAGCCAGAGTTGGCAAATTGATCGTCAAAATCTGACTGAGCAACACCATTTAAAAGCAGAGCTTATCCGTCAACAACAAAATGATGTCTATATAGAGCAACCCGAACTGCTAATCACTAAACCGGATCACCAGCTCAAACTCAAAAGCCAACATGCCCATATTCAACAACAAACGTTATTTCATTTCAATGGTGATGTAATCATTACCAGCCGTTTTGTCGATGCGCAACAAAACAGCCAACTCAACACCGACGCTATCTTATATAATCAATCGCTTGAACAACTGACTACCGCTAGTCCAGTAACCTTGACCGCGCATCAATCCACCACCACCGGTATCGGATTAATGCTCGACCTAAAACAACAGCAGATCGAGTTACACTCAAAGGTCAAAACGGTTTATGAACCTTAAAACTTCTATCAAACTATTGATCATTGCATTAATGGCAACTAGTCACCAGGCCTGGTCAACGGAAACCGTCCAAGACGAATCCAAATTACCGATTAACATTGAAGCTGATCGCTTAGACGCACAAGATCAAGCCGGTATCAGCCTCTATCGCGGTAACGTCATTGCAACTCAAGGCAGTCTCGTCTTAAAAGGTGATCAATTAAAAATTGAACATCCCCAACGCCAAGTTCAACAAGTCACCATTACCGGCAAGCCGGCTACTTTTAGACGGTTTAATACTGAAGAACAGCAATGGATTAAAGGGCAAGCTGACACACTAATTTATTATGCCAACCAAAAACAGGTTGAATTAATCGGAAACGCCTTACTCGAACAAGATGGCGGCAACAAAGTTCAAGGGCCAAAATTACAATATGACCTGGAACAGCAAACCATTCAAGCGGGCGCTACAACAGACAAGCCGGGTAGAGTATCCGTAACGATTACCCCCACAGAAGAGGCAAAGAAAGAGGGTAACCGTTAGTGGCTCATTTTTACGCACGTAACCTGGCTAAACGCTACAGAAAACGCATTGTTGTTACTTCCGTTGACCTAGACGTTCATAGTGGTCAAGTCGTTGGATTGCTTGGCCCGAACGGCGCCGGTAAAACCACCAC
>DIJW01000171.1 GCA_002421475.1 Thiomicrospira sp. UBA5634
TACCTATTGGCCTCAGTTTTTTCTCGGCGCGGCATTTGCGTGGGCAATACCGATGGGATTTGCTGCTGTGCAAAATACCGTACCCAACCAGGCCTGGTTGGTGTTTGCGATTGCGCTGATATGGACTTTGATTTACGACACTATGTATGCGATGGTCGATAAAGATGATGACCTAAAAGTCGGCATTAAATCGACCGCGATTTTATTTGCTGAATATGATCGGTTGATCATAGGGCTGTTGCAGTTATTAATGTTGGCGTTGTTANNCTCGGCGTGTTATTCACGCTCGGTTATATCTATTACGCAGGCCTGGTGCTCGCCGGCGGGCTGTTTGTCTATCACCAATGGTTAATCAAAGACCGTCAACGTCAGCGTTGTTTTGCTGCCTTTAAACATAATCACTGGGTTGGGCTGGTGATACTTGTGGCTTTGATGTTGGATTACACCGTTTAATCAAGGCCTGAAATTTACTGTAACCGATGACTACTGGCAAAACCTAACATCGGCGGTAAGTCCAACTGCCAATCAGCTTGAGTAATCGCTTGTGCCAGACGTTCACTAAAAGCACGCACAAAAGGTGGATGGTAATTTAACGAGATGCCAGCACCTTTGTTCGGCTCTAAAGCCAGTTTGGGTTGTTCAGATTGGGTGTCGATAAAACGAATCGTGTTTAACACTATCGGTTCATTGCCCAACGGATATTCCGTAATCCTGGTTAAGTCCGTATTATTCTGATAACGATTAGCGTCATGTTCAGTTTCACTGGCAGGCGGCATAATCAATTCATGAGTTTGCGGATGTAATCCTTGCAAGGCCGGAATCAATAATTTGCAATAACGTCGAGTTAGCCAGGCATAAAAAACCTGTCCGCTGAGGGTAGAGATGGTCAGTAAAATCCGATCTTCAAGTGAGTCGTAGTTTAAATGCAGGTGTTTGATTGCGTCGCTCATTAATCGCAGTTCGTTTTACAAAGTCGAACATTATAACGAAAGCAGGCAGCTAGCGGAATGGTGTATAGAAAACAGTGGCGTTGTATATTTCAACGCCACCGTATTAATCGCTCAACAATTTCTAATTAACGGCGAACACCTTCAACGTGCAAATCTAAATAAACTTCTGCAGATGCCGGACCTAAATCCATTTTGAAGCCGTAATCTTTCATTTTAAAAGAAGTAGAGCCTTCAAAACCGGCGCGGTAACCCCCCCAAGGGTCTTTTCCTTCACCGATTTTTTTGGCGACGATTTCAATCGGTTTAGTCACACCGTTTAATGTAAAGTTACCTTTAATAAGTTTAGAGCCGTCAGCCTGATTGCTCACGCTGGTGCTGACAAACTTTGCTTCCGGATGTTTGTCGGTATTTAAAAAGTCAGCGCTACGCACGTGTTTGTCTCGTTCTGCGTGGTTAGAGTTAACACTGCGGGTATCAATTTTAACCTCCACTTTTTCATTTGCCGGGTTCGCGGCATCATGCACAAAGTGACCTTCAAACTTATCAAAACGACCAACTAACCAGCTATAACCCAGATGGTTAACTTTGAAGTTGATAGAAGCATGCATACCGGGTACATCAATATCATAAGTAGTCGGTTTAGCATGTGCGAAAGGTAAAACTAAGGCCAAAGATAAGCCCACTAACCAAGTATTTAACGTCTTCATAATAGCCTCCAAGTGGAAAATAACAGATAAAAAACAGTAATTGTTAAGGTTTTAGCATTCGTTTTAAGGTTGCGTCTTTATCAATAAAGTGATGTTTTAATGCACCGACAATATGTAACCCAACCAAAGCGATTAAACTCCAAGCAAAGAATCCGTGTAAATCACCGGCAATTTCTTCTTGGTATTCAATCCCAAAGTTAATGGCCGGAATCGCAAACCAATCAAACACCATTAAAGGCTGACCGGATGCCGTTGTAATCATATAACCTGATATGCCAAGCATTACGATTAACAGGTACATTAAACCGTGTGTGAGTTTTGCCAACTTCACTTCCCAGTTATGGTGCGAAGATAACGGCTTAACTGATGGGTTAACAAAACGCCAAACCAACCGAAACACCATTAAACTCACCACAATCACCCCAATACTGCGGTGAATATCAGGCGCTGTACGATACCAAGCACTGTAATAGTCCAGCTCAACCATCCAAAGACCTAAGCCAAATAAACCAAACACGGCAAAAGCGATCAACCAATGCAATGTAATTTGAACCAGCCCATAACGAGCAGATTGATTTGCGAACATAACGCTTCCTTTTAATTACGTGCTTATCGTATATTTTTCTTCAAAAGATGATAATCGCTAAAATATGAAAATACTTTTTCTCTATGGAAATAAAGTAACTGTTGCGCGCATCAATCACGATTTAAATCAATTTAACACTTGTAAAGCGCTGTCATAATCCGGTTCTTGACCAATTTCCGGTACTTGCTGTTGATAACTAATGCGACCATTTTGATCAATCACGACAACCGCACGTGATAATAAACCGCGTAATGGACCGGTTTTGACTGTCACTCCATACGCTGAACCAAACACATCATGGCGGAAACTCGACAACATCAAGACCTTATCTAAACCTTCAGCACCACAAAAACGTTTTTGCGCAAACGGTAAATCGGCCGAAATACACAAAACACGCGTGTTTTGCAGTGATGAAGCCAGTTGGTTAAAATGCCGAACGGATGCGGCACAGATGCCGGTGTCGATGCTCGGAAATATATTCAACACTAAACGTTGACCTTTAAAATCGGCTAATGAAATATCGTTTAAATCAACTTGGGTCAAAGTAAAATCAGGCGCAATAGAACCAACCGGCGGTAATTCGCCAACCGTTTCAATGGGTTGACCTTTTAACGTAATCTGTGCCATAAAAACTCCTTTAGTTTTTTTGATGTGTTTAATAGATACCCGACTGATTCTGTCAGGAATTTGGCGTAATTACAAGCTTGCGGACAGTTATTAGCGATGGCTAATAAGGCTAAGATTTGAGTTGGATTTTAGATTGATGAGTTGAGTTAAGTGATTGAACTGGTTGTATAAATAATGTTTAGCGGCGGCCACTGCATCCGGCAAGGTTTTGCCCTCAGCGAGCCCGCAAGCAATCGCGGACGACAATACACAGCCGGTACCTTTAACGTTTAAATCGTTTATACGCGGCGCACTAAAAGCGAGCGGTGTTTGGTTAGGTAGGAGCAAATAATCCACCGCCATGTTTTCAGCACTATGACCACCTTTCACTAGCACCGCTTGCATACCAAGGGCAAAAAACTGCTCACCAATCTGCGGCATTTCGGTCGCCAAGCCCTGATAATTCGATTTTAATAACGCATTCACTTCAGGAATATTCGGTGTAATTAAGGATGCGATCGGCATTAAATGTTGCACCAGGCCTGGTTGTGCGTGTTGAGGCAATAAACGTTTGCCACTTGAGCTGATAAGAACCGGATCAAGCACAATCGGGTAATGGACAGTCCGCAAACGTTCGGCGACCAATTCAATAATTTCAGTCGAAGCCAATTGACCGATTTTAATCGCATCAATTTTGACATCACTAAGTAAATTGTCCAGCTGTTGTGCAACCCAGTCGGAGGGCAATGGATTAACCCCCTGCACACCCTGTGTATTTTGCGCATTAATCGCCGTGATCACGCTCAAAGCATAAGCCTGATGCGCGTGGATGGTTTTGATATCCGCTTGAATACCGGCGCCGCACAAAGGGTCGGAGCCGGCTATGGTTAACACCACGGGTTTGTTCATGGCTGTAACTCCATCAGCGGAGGATAATTGCCGGAGCGCGCGTGAATGTTTAGATAGGCACTATTAAAAAACTGCACACCGCCGCATTGTTTAGTGCCATAAGCTTCATGGATATGGCCAAATAAATGCAGTTTAAGTTGCGCTAATTGCTCAAGGCGTTGGCGTAACAACTCGCAGCCGAGCGAGCGTTTTTGTGGGCTGCCGTTATCTAAGTGACCAAACGCCGGGCCGTGGGTAATCAGCACTTGAGTATCATCGGGTATCGCCTGCCATCGCTGTTGAAGTTCTGCCCCGTTGATCGGCAGGTTATACGCCCAATTCATAAACTCAGGTTGCCAAGGTGAACCGTAAAATTTGACATCATTGATGACCAGCGCATCATCTTCTAAATAATGTATGCCGAACGTGTCGAATAAAGTTTGTTTAAGGGGTGATTTGCTTTGAAAAGCGTCAAAACAGAACCAATCGTGATTACCCGCTACCAAAATTTTATGTTTAAAAGGTAAGGCGCCAAACCAGTTAATAAATGCCTCAAACTCAAACTGTTTGTAACCGCTATCGCGTCCTTCAGTTAAAAAATCCCCCGAATGCACCAATACATCCGCTTCAATATTGGCAAAATCAATTTCGCGGTGTAATCCGTGGGTATCACTGATATGAACGATTTTCATGGTTATCCTTGGTTTGAGCACTCATTTTAAGGCAGGATGAAAAACCGATAAAGCAAAAATCACCTTGCGTACAATAAGTTGTACCTATACAATGATTTATGGCGATTTAAATAAGGTAAATATAATGGATACAATGAGTTATTCAACATTTCGCAGTCAGCTGGCATCGGTGTTAGACAAGGTGAATGATGATCACAAGCCAGTGTTAATTACTCGTCAAGGTGGCAGTCCGGCAGTGCTTATAAGCTTGGAGGACTTTCAAGCTTATGAGGAAACGGCTTATCTAATGGCGAGCCCTAAAAATGCTCAGCGCTTGAATCAAGCAATAGCCGAAATCGAAGCTGGTCATGCTCAACAACATGCGTTAATTGAACCATGATGTTAACTTGGGCAACGTCAGCTTGGGAAGATTATCTCTATTGGCAGCAAACCGATAAACAAAAGCTCAAACGCATCAACACCCTGATTAAAGACATTCAGCGCCAACCTTTTAGCGGCTTGGGTGATCCTGAACCGCTAAAACACAACTGGAGCGGCTACTGGTCACGTCGCATAGATAAAGAACACCGCCTCGTTTACAAAGTGACGGATGAACAGCTTTATATAGTTCAGTGTCGCTATCATTATTAATACAAAAAGAGTTGAAGGATGCATCATGCAAGAGTCTTTGGAGATAATTTCAGCAGTAAATAGTTTTTATAGTCAATCATTTAATCAATTGATAACTATCACCTTGGGTTTCTTAGCGTTTGCAGGTGTTTTGATGCCAATCCTTTTGGCATGGTTTCAGAAAAGACTTTTTAAAATAGAGCAGAAGGAAATTGAGTCAATTATTGCAGAGAGAATGAATGATGTTGAGGAGAGGTTGAATGACAGAATTAACAATAACATCTTAACAAAAGCCAGCGAGCAAAATTTACTTCTTGAACAGCTTGACTCAAAACTGGAAAAAAATGTAGCGCATGCTTTGGCGGGTGTTCTTCATGTTCAGGGTTTGATGCTGTTAAATAACAATAATTACTGGTTTGCATTTAGCAGCTTTACAAGAGCAGCAATTGAAAATATTAAAGCAAATAATGAAGGAAAACTCAGAACAGTTCTCCGTCTTATTTTGCACTCATGTTTGCCGAATATGGGCAAGCAAAATTACGTTGACGGTGAGTATGAAGATAGTTTTAATGAGCTAATAAAAACTTTGTCTAATTTTAATACTAATTCTGCATACTCAGATGAGATAAGGTATTTGAGCAAAGGGTATGAGAAATTAATTTCTACTATTAATCAACCCTGATGCCAAAACGGGGTGCCGAGGGTGGGGGTGGAGGCGCTGGCGAATTCGCGTTGCGGCATGGTTCCAGCTTCATAACCTAAACGTCCAGCTTCAATTGCATGCTTAAAGGCGGTGGCCATTTTGACCGGATCATCAGCCAAGGCGACTGCCGAGTTAAGTAATACACCATCAAACCCCATTTCTAACGCTTGAGTTGCGTGCGACGGTTTGCCGATTCCGGCATCGACAATCAGCGTGGTTTTGTCGAGGCGCTTGCGGATCAGTTCCATATTGTAAGGATTCATAATGCCTTTGCCCGAACCGATTGGTGACGCCCAGGGCATTACGATACGGCAACCGACATCGACTAAACGCTGGCATAACACTAAATCATCGCTGGCGTAAGGGAAGACTTCAAAACCGTCTTCGATTAAGGCTTGGGCGGCTTTGACCAAATCAAACGGGTCGGGTTGTAGGGTGTAATCGTCACCGATGACTTCGAGTTTAATCCAGTTGGTACCGAAAATTTCGCGCGCCATCTGCGCGGTGGTAATCGCTTCTTTGGCATTACGACAACCCGCGGTATTCGGCAGAATATGGCAACCAAGCGATTGGATAATTTGCCAAAAGGCTTGCCCACTCCGGTCACCAATGTTTTGGCGGCGAATCGAAACCGTCACCACTTGACTGCCACTGGCTTGAATCGCTTGGCGCATAATATCCGGTGACGGATACAGCGCCGAACCGATTAATAAACGGCTGTGGATTTGTTGATCTGCCAGTAACCAGGCCTGGTTGTTGTTTGTTGTCATGATTTAATCCTGTTTTTTTATTCACCCTGAGGCACGAAGGAGTTTTTGTTCCCCCTCCCAGCGGGAGGGGGTTAGGGGGCGGGAGAGTTGTTTTACTCGCACAACTTCACCCNNNTTAACCTTCAAGCCTCGTGTCTCTGTGGTTCAAAAATATTCAGCCGCCTTGCATCGGGGCGACGATTTCTATGCGGTCGTTTTCATTAATTGCTGTGGCGGCATATTGGCTTTTGGGTACAAAGTTTTGGTTTAATGCCAAAGCAAATGTACCTTCCATTTTTAATTCGCTCACCAGGCCTGCTAAGTTGGTAGCAGTTGTTTGGGTTTTTTTAGCGTTTATTAAAACTTCCATCTCATTACCTTTGCTTTGCTTTGCTTTGCTTTGATTGTTCCTTTCGCTACTGCTCGAAACAATTCAAAACTCAACATTCAAAATTAAGCACTAAAAAGCGCTTAGCGCTTTTTCAACAATCGCCGGCGAAAACAAATAGCCGTGGCGATACAATCCGTTAATGCGTGTAAAGCCATCTTGTTGTTCAATTCTCGGCAGATTATCACCCAGTGCCGGACGGCAATTGGTCAGTTGATTCACAATGCGCGCTTCGGCAAACCCGGGATGTACGCTATATACCGCCGACAACAATTCCAAACTGGAGCGCACCGACATCGGACTGCGGTCTTCGCTTTCGATTTCACTCGCCCCAATTACATAACGATTATTCGCGCGCGGCACAATATAAATGCGATAACGCGGGTGCATTAAACGCACCGGACGCGTGAGTTTCACCTCGGGTGCATCCAGCCAAAACACTTCGCCACGCACCCCGCGCAAATCTTTGATGTCTGCTTTGGCGCCCAACCCCCGACAGTCAAAAACCCAGTCATAATAGTCCTGCTGTTTGTCACATTGAATCGTATGAGATTGCACATGTTTAGCATCAGTGTTTTCGCGCCACTCCACCAGTGGATGGTTTTTTAACAGGCGTTCGCTTTGCTGGAA
>DIJW01000183.1 GCA_002421475.1 Thiomicrospira sp. UBA5634
CCTGCTGACCCAAGGTTTGCATATAGTTTTTAATATTCATAACCAATCCAATTTACGTTAAATCGCGATAAAAATTCTCATCTGAAATCAAAGCCAAGATTTAGAAACCCGAAGTTTCACGTGTCTTTGCTAAATGGGCACCTCGAATAAAACTCACGGCATTTTAGCGAGTTGTGACAAGCAGTGCAAAAGTCGTTGATGCTGAATGTCACCAAGAAAACTCAAATTGATCAACTGATGGCAATAATAACGCCCATTGCAATCGCATAAACACCCAAAATCAGCGCACTTTCAAAGCCGATTCGGCCAAGCCCATACGTCTCACGCCGCAGCATACCCAACAGCAAAATAGCCGTCATCAGAATACTCACCAAACCCCAAGTCATCTGAACCGGTGCAATATCGTGATAAATTGAACCGCCCGGATAACCGACATCGGCCGTCGCGACCACCAGCATATTAAAACAATTGGTGCCAAAAATATTGCTCACCGCCAGCGTCAATGCACCCAAACGTATCGCCGCAATCGTCGTTACCAACTCAGGAGTGGAGGTCGCTAACGCCGTCAACAAACCGCCCACCAAAGTATCCGAAAGCCCGCTCAAGTCTGCAATTCCCTTTGCGCCCTCCATTAACACCCAACCGGCAAAAGCGGTGACTAACGCTAACACAATAAACTTAATCCACACCCGAGTTTGACCGCCATGATATTGCTGTTCAGGCTTATCTTCTACTGTTTGACGTGTCATACGCGGAAACCACATAGGTTTTGCCTGCGTACGATAAACCAAATGCAAGCCAAACAAATAAGCAACCACAATCAGCGGTGTGATCGGATGAATAGCCCATTCGGCACTCACGGGTGTGACAAAGGCAAGCAATGGCAAAGTCAGCAATACAATCAACAACACCGCTAACATCAGATTCGCCGGTGATGCAGCCGCATGTTCCAGATTGGCTTTACGGTAAACAATATCAGCAATCCCCAAAAAAACCAGATTCACTGCCATACTACCCATAATGTTACTCATGGCTAAATTTGGTCTCGCATCTATCGCGGCACTTAAGGTGGCGGCAAAATCCGGCAAAGAGGTAACCCCCGCCAACAGCAACACGCCAAATAAAGCTTCACCCAAACCGCTGCGATCAGCCAACTCATCCGCCAACCGTGCCAACCATGTACCGGCCACAATAATAACCAAAGCAGCCGCAACAAAAACAATAATGCACTGGGTTAAGGATGAAAACACGCGCAACCTCTAATTTTTATGACTATTGATAGCAAATCTGGCATTAATCCAAACTTCCAATTGCGGAGCGTTTTATTTAATCATCGTCATGATCACGATAATGTTTGTCCGTTTTGCCATGATCCTCTATTTCACCCAATTGCACCGTCAAACCGACTATTGGCAGTTTTGTGGTTTGGCTCGTCGCATCATAATTCGAAAACAATCCATAACTCCAACTAACGCACACCGCACAAAAAACGATAGTCGCAATAAAATGCGGCGACTGAATACCGGCTTCGGCATCGACGGCCTTCTTACCATGAACCATGCTCGCTACAATGTTTTCGCGGTGACGAACAACATGCACAATCACACCCAAAATATGCAACGCTACCACCAGCACCATAACATTGGCAAAAAGTTCATGAATATCCTTAACCAATTCATTACCAAAACTCAGCAACAACCCGGTTATTGTTAACCCGACCAGCAAAAAAAGCATCGCGAAAATAGCCCAGGCGCCGGCCGGATTATGACCAATATAATGCCTACTTTCTCCGCGCAATATCCCTTTGACATACGCCACTACTTCGTTTGAATCAAACGCAAATGAAGAAAATCGCGCGTAACGTGATCCGACCAAACCCCAAATCAATCGCATCAAAACCATCAACCCGATAATCAATCCGATAATCGCATGATAAGGAAACAAACGACTATCATCGCCTAAAACCAAGGCAATAAACGCGGCAATTAAAAACCCGCCTGCAAGTAACCAATGAAACAATCTGGTTGGCATATCCCATATCAATGTTTTTGTAGCTTCGCTCATACCAGTCTCCTTGCAACGCAAATGAAATTTTCAGCTTAATTCGACAAGTCGCGTTAAGGTATGGAGCAATACTAATACAGTCCAAGTAAACAAATCAAACGACTATAAATTTAACCGCTACTCGAATAATGGTTAGTTTTTTATTGGTTGAATTCAAGGGAGTTTTTGTTAAGGTTGTAAACCATTCACCTTCAAAAAAAGAGCCCTTATGCGTTCATTAAAACTCGTTTGGCCAGCCACCGTTCTAGCACCGGTTTTTGTTCCAGCCGTTATTGTTATCTTGCTGATGGTTATCGGCACACTCAGCAATCCAGAACTCGCCGGTGAACTCTTCTCGCAAACCTTGTCGTATGTCACCGTCAATTTCGGTTGGTTTTACATGCTATCGGTGGCGATTTTTTTAGTGTTTATTGTGTCGATTGCGTTTACCAGTTGGGGCAATATTAAACTCGGCCCGGATCATGCCGTGCCGGAATATAGCTTTCTGGCGTGGTTTGCGATGTTATTTTCCGCCGGTTACGGCATTGCGTTGCTGTTTTTCGGTGTGGCCGAACCGGTTTTGCATTACGCCTCGCCGCCGGAAGGCGCGCCACAAACCGTTGATGCCGCCAAACAAGCGATGCAAATAGCGTTTTTCCATTGGGGTTTTCATATTTGGGCGATTTACGGTTTGGTGGGTTTAACCCTCGCCTATTTTGCCTTTCGTCATGGTTTGCCACTGTCTATGCGCTCAACCCTTTATCCGTTAATTGGTGAAAAAATTCACGGCCCAATCGGCCACACGGTGGATACCTTTTCCATCTTGGGCACCACCTTTGGTATTGCCACCACCTTAGGTTTATCGGTTTCGCAAATTAACGCCGGCATGAACTATCTATGGCCGAGTATTCCGCTTGGCATTACCACCCAAGTCATCACCATTGGCGTAATTACCTGCTTAGCGATTGTTTCGGTGGTTGCCGGCATGGATAAAGGCATCAAACGCCTATCTTTAATCAATATCGCGCTGGCGGTTTCGTTAATGGCGTTTGTGTTTATTGTCGGGCCGACCATTTTTATTCTCGAAACCTTTATTGAAAACACCGGCAGTTATCTAAGCGGCATTGTCGAACGCACCTTCAGCTTACAAGCCTATACATCGAGTGATTGGATCGGCAATTGGACATTGTTTATTTTTGGTTGGACGATTGCCTGGGCACCGTTTGTCGGGTTGTTTATCGCCAAAATCAGCCGTGGCCGCACCATTCGCCAATTTGTGTTAGGCGTGATGTTAGTGCCGACCATGTTTACGTTTTTATGGTTCTCGGTTTTTGGCGATACCGCGCTACACCTCATTATGTTCGAAGGTTACACCAGCCTGATTGATCAAGTGCAAGCCGACCACTCGATTGCCCTGTTCCAACTATTTGAAGCCCTGCCTTTTAGCAGCATCGTTTCATTCTTAGCCGTATTTTTGATTATGACGTTTTTTATCACCTCCGCCGATTCGGGCGCATTAGTGATTGACTCGTTAGCCTCTGGTGGCGCGCTTAAAACACCCGTTTGGCAACGGGTTTTCTGGGCGGCCTTGCTTGGTGTTGTCGCCTCAGTGTTACTGATTGCCGGCGGGTTAAGCGCCCTACAAACCGCATCAATAGTCAGCGCCTTACCCTTTACCGTCATTATGTTGATTGCCGCATTTGGCATGTGGCGCGCGTTGATTATCGAAACCCATCGCGATATGAGCCTGCAAAATGCCATGCAAGGTGGTCGCGCCCACCAAGCGGCAAAGGTTTGGAAACAACGGCTAGCCGGCTTGATTGATTTCCCCTCACGCGAGCAAGTCGAACACTTTATTCAGCACACCGTGTTACCGAGCATGAAACAGGTCGAAAAAGAACTCAAAGCGCAAGATTGGCCGGCACAAGTATTGGTAGATGACGACCAACATCGAGTACGGATTGAAGTGGTCAAAGCCGAGCAAGTGGCGTTTAGCTATGAAATCAGATTACGCAACTACACCCTGCCAGGTTACGCCTACCCGG
>DIJW01000179.1 GCA_002421475.1 Thiomicrospira sp. UBA5634
TCGTCAAAATACCATCCAATTCGGCATGCAAAATGGCATTTAAATGTTCTTCACGCTGAGCAGCCAACTCAGCTTGTTGACGAATATGGCTCAACGCTAACTTGTCTTCGACCATACCCGCCATATCTAACAACGTCTGTTGTTCTGCCAGCGTTAATTGGCGCGCGACGGTATCAATCAAACACAAAGTGCCAACATAATATCCCTCAGGAGATTTAAGCGGCACACCAAAATAAGCACGAATTCCCGGTTCACCAACTACCATTGGATTGTCGGCAAAACGTGGATCTTGGCTAGCATCCTCGATCATAAATAGGCCGGGCTGCAAAATTGCATGACCACAAAACGACGTTTCTCGTGGACTTTCTGACTGTTGAACACCAATGCAGGATTTAAACCACTGACGTTGACTGTCAATAAAACTGATTAACACAATCGGGAAATGAAAATGAGCTTGAGCCAGACGTGTAATCCGGTCAAAGTTTTGTTGTGGCGGTGTATCTAAAATACCCAAACCATAAAGCGAGGTTAAACGTTCGAACTCATCTGACGGAATGGGGGCTTTAAGCATGTCAGTTACCGCATTCAATGGATTTGGTGATCACACAACGTACGGTGCGACCGCCATCGAGATATTCCATTGAGTTAAACCCACTGTGATTAGCCATCATAATGCCGCGCCCATGATTATCAAGCGCACGCTCCATCGAAAACTCTAAATAATTGGCAAAATCAAATCCGTTACCTTGATCACGAATGGTGACTTCTACTTCATCACCTGTCACGTTTAAATCAACGGTGACTGCCTTATCTCGGTATTCATCCAACGTTAAACGATGGGCAATTTCTTCACTTAAACGTTCGTTATCAATCAAAGCCGTTTTTTCATCATAGGTAATGCCCAAATTACCATGTTCAACGGCATTCACCATCAACTCAAACAAGCCAACAACTACATCCTCAGCATTACATGCCAGGCACGCAATCAAGGTTGATAAACCGCGCACTTCATCCAAATTTTTATAACTAAATCTGGCCTGTTTCACCAAACCAAATGAACGTGTGATTTTGCCCAACTCACTGCGTAACGAGAAATGGGCACTACTGTCTTTAATCGCCGCCGCAATCACCGACTGCACAATACTCATATCTAACGGTTTCGTCAGATAATAAAATGCGCCCGCTTCCAAACCGGTTTTAATTGATTGATTATCCGCCAGGGCGGTGCGCATAATAACGGGAATATGGCGACGCGTAGGATCGGTTTTTAATGTTTTTAACAACTCCAACCCGTTCATTTTCGGCATCATCCAATCCGAAACAATCACGCTGTAATAATCAGCCGGCTGCGCGTTAATTTTTTCTAATGCGTCAACACCATCAACAGCGGTATCAAACTGCCACCCCATGGTTTCAACCATCAAACTAAGCAGCTTTAACGCAGTCGGCGTATCATCAATCAGCAGTAAACGGGAGTTTTTTAACGCCATGGTAATCCTTTAAGTTCTACGTTTAGCACATATAAAAGTATAACGTAGCGAATTGAAACAACCCATTACAGGTTGTTAAAAATTAAGACGCTTGCAGTTTAAACAGGTTTTGCATCTGCGCGATTTGCAGACTTTTCATCACCGCAGGATTGGGATTAATCAACGAGATATTCGACTTTTCTGCGCCAAATTGTTCACACCGTAATAACATCAAACCCAATGCCGCACTGTCAATGCGCTGGGTTTTCGCAAAATCTATTACAACGGACTGAGCCTGGTCTAAATAATGTTTATAGGAGTTGTTAAACTCATGATAAAGCTCAATATCAAATATGCCATCCACTGCAAGATGCAACTCCGTTCCGACCAACTGCGCTGATACCGCCATTTTTTTATCCCCAATCATATTAATTTAGAAAACTGCACGTTTTGATTATGATGTTACTTTTAATAAAACTTGATCTATATCAAGTAATGTTACCAATAGTAAAAATAACACACAAGCTATAAGTTCATTGATTAACGTTTAATTCATTTAATCCACTTTATTTATAATGATAATATTATCACTACATCTATACAATACCTATACAAAATAAGGTTATAAAGTTATAATTTTTTTATACAAACTTCAAGGTCGCTTTATATGATTCAACTCAACTCCAACAGCGCACCCAATAAAAACTTACAACTGCTATTGCTGGTTAACCTGACGTTTTTGCTATTGGCATTGATTGCCAATAGCTTACTGGAACGCTGGTCTTTATTTAGCGCGCACGCTTTAGCATTCAGCGCATTAACCGCCCTGTTTATCACGAGCTTACGTTGGCAGACCCCATCACTCCAAGCGGCTTATTTAGGCGTGATGTTTGGCTACTTTTTTAGTTTTTTCTGGGTCGGTGATCCGCTTACCTACGATTTACTCTGGCTCACCTTGTTTCCGGCTATGGCGNNNNAGAGCACGAAGGTGCACTGGTTTTTTGGCTGGGGCTTTTTGTCAGCGCATTAGGCTTGATGTTTGTTGTTTCAATTCAAGCGCCGCCGGCCATACCTTATTCGTCAATGGTGATTGGTAATTTGGTTTTTGCGGTGAGTTTTATCAGCCTACTGGCCTGGTCAAATCATCGTTATAAAGCCAAGTTTTTGGCGGTGCAACAAGCCTTTCAAAGCCAACTTGAACAGCGAGTTGAGCAAGCGACTGAAACGATTCGTCAACTCAACCACACCCTTGAACGCAGTCAGCGTGATGTGGTACTGCGTTTAGGTGAAATATGTGAAGTACGTTCTGAAGAAACAGGCCAGCACGTCCAGCGTGTAGCCGAATACAGCTATCATTTGGCGAAACTGGCCAAACTGAACGCAGAGGATATTGATTTAATTCGTGATGCCGCGCCATTACATGATGTGGGTAAAGTGGCGATTGCCGATGCCATTTTAAATAAACCGGGCAAATACGATGAACACGAATATCGTTTAATGCAACAGCATGCGCAGATAGGTTATGAACTGCTAAATAGTTCACCGCAACCTTTATTGCAAGCGGCCGCCGTGATTGCACGGGATCACCATGAGTGGTGGAATGGTGAAGGTTATCCAAATGGCCAAGCGGGCGAAAACATTCATATTTACGGGAGAATTGTCGCGATTGCCGATGTGTTTGATGCCTTGTCGTTTGAGCGAGTTTATAAACCTGCATGGAGTGATGACAAAATCATTGCTTTTTTTGAACAACAACTCGGGGTACAGTTTGATCCAACCTTAGCCGGGTTATTTTTGGCACATTACGCCGATTTTGTGGCGATTCGTCAACGTTATAATCAGGAGAAATAATATGAATAGCGGAATTTTTAGACCATTTGCGTTGTTGGGTGCGCTCGTTTTAATGCTAACCGGTTGTACCGGGATGCCTGAGAAAGTGCAACCGGTCAGCGGCTTTGATCTTGATCGTTACCTTGGAACATGGCATGAAATTGCGCGGTTAGATCATTCATTCGAACGCAATTTAACCGAGGTCAGCGCCGAATATAGTTTGCGTGAAGATGGCGGCGTAAAGGTGGTTAATCGCGGATTTGACCAGAAAAAACAACAATGGAAGGAAGCCATCGGTAAAGCTTATTTTGTCGAAAGTCCGAATATCGGCCGTTTCCAAGTGTCGTTTTTTGGCCCGTTTTACGGCGGTTATAACATCGCGATGCTGAATGCCGACTATAGCAGCGTGTTAGTGATTGGGCCATCATTAGAGTATGGTTGGATTTTAGCGCGCAGCAAAACCTTAGATGCGGCACGCTGTGAGGAGTTATTAACCGAAGCGCAACGCATTGGCATTCAAACCGAAAACTGGATTTGGTTGCAGGATTGTCGCCGTCCAAACTAACTGTCTAATCGAGCACCAGGCCTGGTGCTCGGCTTTAACAAGCTTATTGCCCTTGAATCGTCACCACCAGTTGACGTGTAAAACGACCGGTGCGGTGTTCGTATAAAAACAAGCCCTGCCAGGTACCCAAATTAAGTTTGCCACCGGTTACTGGTATCGTATGACTGCTATCGGTGATTAACGTGCGGATATGTCCGCTCATATCATCATCACCCTCATAATCATGGCGAAAGTTTGGATCACCATCTTTAATGGTCGACTGCAGCCAATACTCAATATCTTCTCTCACCGTCGGATCGGCATTTTCCGTAATAATTAACGAAGCGGAAGTGTGCTGTATAAACACATGACATAAGCCGGTTTGAATAGATGATTGCTTAACCAACTGATTAACTTGGTCGGTAATATTCTGCGTACCGCGTTGTGCAGTTTGAATTGATAAAGTGGTTTGAAAAATTTGCATATGGGCACCTCGAATAACCACCAGGCCTGAAAAACTACCCCGTTTTGCGCTGATGCAGGCGGCGGTGTTTATGTCGCCCCCACAACACCAGCCCCAAGCCACCCAGCATCAAAGTCGCGGCAATAATAAAACTCAATGTGATCGGTTCGCTGATTAACCAAGCTGCGCCAAACGCCGCCAATAACGGCACGAGTAATTGCGATGCCGAGGCCAAACTGGATGAAATGCGCGGTAACGCGGTGTACCACAAAATATAACCCAGCCCGGAGGTCACCGCGCCGGAAAACACCGCCAGCCAAATGCCTTGCGGGGTAAAGTGCGCCCATTCGATAAATAATAAACTGGCTAGTGCAATCATCGGCAGGGTGCGATAAAAGTTATAGGCAGTATCGGATAACGGATTCTTCGACTTACGACCATAAATGGTATACAGCGCCCAGGTATAAGCTGAGACAGTCACCATCACCAGCCCCCACCAAGACGGCGTAGTCAATTTTGGATAGACCAAATACAACAAACCGATTAACGCCAATGCGACCCCAACCCATTCCGCGCCATGTAACCGATCACCGGCGCGTAACGCATAACCGATCATGGTAAATTGCACTACTACCGATAATAACAATGCACCGGTTGCAGTACTGATCGCGACATAACCATACGAAAACGTAATCGCGTATAAAAATAGAATAATCGCCGCTTTCCAACTGCCTTTTGATACCGTTGTAATGAGCTCTGGCTCACCACCATACCCCTGCGGGCATAAAGGCCTTGTGGCTCGGCGTTGGCGCCAAGCAAACCAGCTCATCACCAAAAATAACACCGCCGCGCCTGACCCCAAACGCAAACTGGTAAAACTGACCGGATCAATCAGCCCGCCGTCCAGCGCCCAGCGACAAATCACCGCATTAGCGGCGAACGCCACCAACGAAAAAAACGTCAATAACGCGGTTTGTAACATCAAGGTCGGCGACATAGAAAGCCCCATTAATCCATACAAAAAACAAAGCGCTTATTCTACTCCTGCGCGCACATAAAACCCATGTTAAATACACAAATTTCCCAGTTAAAAACTCGGAAAACAAGCCCTAACGAAATCAAGCAGTTATGCTATACTTCGCGCTCAAATTTGCCAAGGGGTGGTCGCAAGACCTGAGATTACGCCATAACGCGTAAAACCCTAAGAACCTGATCCGGATAATGCCGGCGTAGGGACAGGCACGACATTCGCCATTTCATTGTTAATGCGCTGTCTCCTGTCCTTTTACACAAACACCATGTAAAAGGAAACGTTATGAAACTCAAACCACTTTATTTTGCTTTATTTGCTCCGTTTGCCCTTGCACCAGGCCTGGCACTCGCCAACACCACCCTTGCGCCGGTAGTTGTTTCGGCTGATTTGCGTGATGCCAACAGCGAAGACATTGCCGCCAGCGTAGAACTGCTTTCTGCGGACGAACTGCAAGATCGCGGAGCAAACCATTTCGGCGAAGTGTTATTACAAATTCCTAACGTCAACTTTTCCGGCCAATCGTCACGTCCGCGCCATATCCAAATTCGCGGCATGGGTGAGCGTGACGAATACACCGGTGCACCAAATGCCAGCGTCGGTTTTGCGATTGACGATATTGATTTCAGCGGTATCGGCATGGTTGGCAACGTGTTTGACGTTAAACAGGTCGAAGTATTACGCGGCCCGCAAAGTACCCGTTATGGCGCCAGTGCGTTAGCCGGCCTGGTGAACATTCAATCTAACGAACCAACAGCCTTTAACGAAAGTCTGATCGAAGCCAGCATCGGCAGCGACAACCTTAGCGAATTGGGCGTTATAACCAGCGGCGCGCTTAGCCAGCAGGATAAAAGCCCGCAATATCGTCTCAGTTTTTTTAAACACAATAGCGATGGCTTTCGCCAAAACGACTATTTAGACCGTACCGATACCAATAAAAAAGACGAACTGACCGCGCGCGCCAAACTGCGCTGGTGGGCAGGCGACAACACCCAGTTTGATTTAACCCTGCTACACGCCGACATCAATAACGGCTACGATGTGTTCACTTTAGACAATAGCTTTACCACTCTTTCAGATGAACCCGGTAAAGACACTCAGCTTACTAATGCTGCCTCTTTTAAAATCAGCTGGGATGGTGCTCTGGCCTATAAACTAATCAGCACCACCGCTTACGCTGAATCTAAAATGGTTTACGGTTATGACGAGGATTGGGTTTATCCTGCTTACCCACCACGCTGGGGGGATTCAACTTATCAAAATACCAAAAATCGTCAGTCAGCCAGCCAAGAATTACGTTGGATTTCAGCGCATCCAGTTTGGCAAAATTCTACTGATTGGTTAAGCGGCATCTATGCTTCGCGCATCAACGAAACTAACCGTACCGATTACTGGGGCATCAGCACGAGTGACTATACTCTCGATAAACTGGCTGGATTTATTCAGCTAGACCACCACATATCTGCCAAAACAACACTGATTAGCGGTTTACGTATTGAGCAAGTGAGCAGTGAATTTAGTCATAGTGCCGGGGATGAATTTTCACCAAGCAATACCTTGTGGGGTGGGCAAATCACATTAAACCACCAACTCGACATGATGCATTTGCTTTATGCCGGATTATCCAGAGGTTATAAAGCCGGCGGGTTTAATACCGGCTTACCGGCATCTGCCGGAAATGAGTTTTTATATTACGAAAATGAAACCGCAATCAACTACGAACTCGGTCTAAAAGCAAACTATAGCCGTTTCAAAGGTCAAATAAACTTGTTTTATATTGATCGCCAAAACCCGCAATTTGATGGTTACAGCTATGATCCGTTAACCGGTACGGATTGGGTGTTTTTTACCGAAAACTTCGATTCCGCTAAAAACTACGGGGTAGAAACACAATTTGATTGGCAAGCCAACTCACAATGGAAACTATTTGGTTCACTAGGTTTATTACAAACCGAGGTAACCGGCTCGCCACTCAATAGTGCCTTTAGCATTAGCGGGCGTGAGCAAGCGCATGCACCAAGCTATCAGTTTTTAGCGGGTACGCAGTATCGTAACGATAACGGCTGGTTTGGGCGGGTAGAAATTCAAGGCATGGACAGCTTCTATTTTGATAATGTGCATGACATCCAATCCAAAACTTACACGCTTGCACATGCTCGTGTCGGTTATGAAACCAAAGACTGGGATGTGTATCTGTGGGGCAAAAACCTGACCGATGAAAAATACGCCACCCGTGGTTACTATTTTGAAAACAACCCAAACAATGTTGGTGTTGAAGAGCAGTACATTGCACTCGGTGATCCACGTCAAGTCGGGCTAACCGCCAGAGTGCGGTTTTAACCCCGTTTGTAGGTCGGACTTCAGTCCGACAAACCCAGCACAGCGTTATAAAGTGTCGGACTAAAGTCCGACCTACTTCATGATTATAAAAAAGGAAAGCCAAATGAATGTGTCACTCGATATCAGCATGTATCCGTTAAAAGACGAGTTTTGCCAACCGATTATTGATTTTATTAACCGTTTGGAACAAGCACCAGGCCTGGTGTTGGAACGCAATAGCCTTAGTACTCAAGTTTTTGGTGATTTACAAACCATTATGGGTTTAATGACCAAAGAACTCGAAACCGTATTTGAGCAAAACCCGCATACGGTATTTGTCATGAAAATGGTGGGGGTCAATCGCTCAAAAGCCGATATCCATGCTTGCTGAAATCTGGCCGCAAATTAGCACACAATTTCTCGCCCAATCCGGCTGGGAACTGCTGGCAGTGGCGCTCGGCCTCGCTTATGTGATTCTGGCGGCGCGTGAATCGGTATGGTGTTGGCCTTCCGCTTTTGCCAGCACCGCGATTTTCACTCTGCTGTTTTGGCAGGGTATGTTGCCGATGCAGGCAATTTTGCATCTGTTTTATCTGGCGATGGCTGTATATGGTTTTATGCTGTGGCGACGTCAGGAAAAACCGCAAGATAATCTCCATATCCATTTTTGGCCGTGGCGTTATCACCTGTTCTATATTTTGATCGGCACGTTTTTTACCTTTGCGCTCGGCGGCTTACTCAGCCTGTTTGATGCCAGCCAAAAACCTTATTTAGATGCGTTTGTAATGGTGTTTTCGATTTTTAATACTTTTTTAATGGCGCGCAAAGTGTTAGAAAACTGGCTGTATTGGTTGGTAATTGATGCGGCAGCTATGATGTTGTACTGGCAAACCGGTTATCTACTGACCGCGCTGATGATGGCTTTGTATTTAGGGCTGGCGTTATATGGTTTATGGAATTGGTTAAAGCTGTATCGCCAACAAATCGCGCGTGCATAAAACCCTAACAACAATCCATCAAAAACGCGTGGGTGCGTTCATCCACGCCTGAATGTCCGTTTCACCCAACACATTCAGACTAAACAACCACAACCGATAAGGGGCTCGCAACGCGCTTAAATCCGGCCATAAATGCTGTTGCTGGTAAAGCTGTTTAAACAACCAGGCTTGGTGCTCGGTTAACAGGTATTCCAGCATCACCAAATCCAGTTCACGCGGTGCAAACACAAACGCATCCAAATCCACCAATGCGGTCAAGTGTTCGCCATCGGTTAAAAACTGATCCCAGCGTAAATCCATCATTAACGGCACCGCCGCTTGCGGGTGGATTTGTGCGGCAGCATCTAATACCTCACACCAGGCCTGGTGGTCGATATTTAAATGCTGGAGTTGCTGTTGCAAACTCTGTTTTAGCGCAGCACCCCATTGCGTTAAATCCCACGCCAGATGGTTAAAACGCCCCCAGCGAGTGCGGGTTTGCAAATGCAAGTCAGCGAGATGCGCGGCTAAATCAACCACCATCAGATTCGTCACTTGATCGACATGCAGTCGATGACCGGGCAAGAGTTTACTTAACGCATAACCGGGTCGGGTGTGCGTCGGATTGTGGGCTTGTTCAATTTGCGCAATCGCTAACGGACTGTATCGATTAAGTTGATGCGAAACGGCAATTGAATCCGCCAAATGTTCGACTAAATTTAAACCAAACAACGATTGCATTCCGCGCCAAAACGGCTGTGATAAGGCTTTTTTATTCAGGGATTTCAGGACTTTTTTACCACTCGTGGTATGTAAAATCCAAAGATGATGGGTGCTGTCAGGAAACAGTTGCGGGATAGATTCGATGTGTTTAATGCAAAGGTGCAAATGGGCAAACAACACCGGTGGAATGAGCCG
>DIJW01000063.1 GCA_002421475.1 Thiomicrospira sp. UBA5634
AGGCCAAAGCCTTCAAGGCCTACCAATTCGCCGAGCGCCAGGAGGATCGCTATCTGGGTAGCGTCTTCGTCAATGCCCATGGCCAGCGCCTGGTTGAGGCCAAAACCAAGGCAGCCTATGACGAATGCGTCAGGCTTGGCATGACCCACGAGCACGGACTCTGACCCTACCGTGATGCGCCGTGACAGGGTGCATTGCAGTGTGATCAACCACCCGCTTCGGCGGGTTTTTTATTTGGGTGATTTTATACATAAGATAAAAAACTTAATATAAGCTATAAAACCAGTATTTAATAAATAGTACGAGGTCGGGTTTATGAAGTTTTTGCAAAATAACAAATGGCGGTTTAGCTTAGTTTTGCTGATTTTATTGGCGAGTTTTGAAAGTAAAGCACAGCCGGATCTAATGCTGTTAACGCCCTATAGCAATCAACAGGTTGAAGGTTGGTTGGTAAGTGAAAAACTTGATGGGGTCAGAGCTTATTGGGATGGCAAACAATTGCTCAGTCGACAGGGTAACAAGTTTGCCGCACCGGATTGGTTTACACAACACTTCCCGCCATTTGCATTGGATGGTGAACTTTGGGTCGGGCACGGACAGTTTGAGCAAACCTTGTCGATTGTGCGCCAACAAACACCACATGCAGGTTGGCAGAAAATCAGTTATCAAATCTTTGATGTACCTAATCAGGACGGTGGTTTGCTTGCCAGATTAAGCGTATTAGAAAACTATTTAATACAGCATCGCGTGGAACAGATACAAATTATTAAACAATACCCTTTGCAGCCGACGCAATCCATTATGAATAAGTTAAATGCAATGGTTACACAGGGTGCGGAAGGCCTCGTTTTGCGAGAACCGCATGTGGCCTATCAAGCTGGCCGAACCCCTTATGCGCTGAAAGTTAAGCCTAAATATGATGCTGAATGTATTGTGGCCGGCTACAGCGAAGGTCAAGGTAAGTATGTTGGATTAGTGGGGGCGTTAATTTGTGTGAATGAGCAACAACAAACTTTAAATTTGGGATCAGGTTTAAGTGATGCGCAACGCATTGATCCGCCACAAATCGGCAGTCGAGTAACTTATCAATACTCAGGTTACACCCAGTCGGGTTTACCGCGTCATGCGGTATTTTGGCGCGAGCGCCCAACCGAATAAAAAGCATCCTGGCTTGAGAAGATAGCATGGTAAAATAGCGCACATTCAGCACCACCAGGCCTGGTGGTTAAGTCAGTTGTAAAGGATAAAAATATGTGCGGAATTGTTGGCGGGGTCGCTGAGCGTAATGTAGTGCCGATTTTAGTCGAGGGTTTAAAACGCCTTGAATATCGTGGTTACGACTCTTCCGGCGTTGCGGTCATTGATCAAAATGGTGCGATTATGCGCCAACGAGCATTAGGTAAAATTAAAGCGCTTGAAGCACGCATTGAAAAAGCCGAACATCCACTGAATGGTCAAATCGGTATCGCCCATACACGCTGGGCCACGCATGGCGTACCGTCTGAAAACAACGCCCATCCGCACATCTGTAACAATACCGTTGCTGTGGTTCACAACGGCATTATCGAAAACTACCAAGAGCTTAAAACACTTCAATTGGAGTTAGGTTATCGTTTTACGTCAGAAACCGATACCGAAGTGGTGGCGCATTGTGTCACCGAGCAACTTAAACACCATGGCGATTTGCTCAAAGCTGTGCAAGCCAGCATTAAAAAATTCGATGGTGCTTATGCTCTGGGTGTGATGTCAGTTACCGAACCGGGGCGTCTAATCGCCGCACGTAAAGGCAGCCCGTTAGTGATTGGCGTGGGCATTGGTGAATACTTTATTGCGTCTGATGTGTCGGCGTTATTGCCGGTTACGCAAAACGTTATTTTTATGGAAGAAGGTGATGTTGCCGATATCACGCGCACCTCTCTGCAAATTTATAACCGCGACGGCGAGCCGGTTGAACGTGAAGTGAAAGTCTCCAGCCTCAGTTCGGCAGCAGTCGAGTTGGGTGACCATCGCCACTATATGCACAAAGAAATTTTTGAGCAACCGCAGTCGATTATCGACACCCTCGAAGGCCGCATTACCCAAACTCGGGTGCTGGTGAATGCGTTTGGTAATAACGCCGAAGGCATTTTTAAAGACATTAAACAGATTCAAATCATTGCTTGTGGTACCAGCTACCATTCAGGCCTGGTGGCGAAGTATTGGTTTGAAGATATTATTCAATTGCCTTGCCAAGTCGAAGTGGCGAGTGAATATCGTTATCGCCATCCGGTCGTGCAAGACAACACCTTGTTTATTACCATTTCACAGTCGGGTGAAACCGCCGACACCTTGGCGGCTCTGCATCAGGTTAATGCGTTACGTAAAGACAAGAAATTCAACATCCCAACACTGACGATTTGTAACGCGCCGGAGTCGTCTATGACACGCGAATCCGACTTGGTGTTTTTAACCCATGCCGGCCCGGAAATCGGGGTTGCCAGTACCAAAGCGTTTACCACCCAGTTGGTATCGCTGGCGTTATTGCTAACTGCGATTGGACGCGTGCAAAAACGTATGTCGGAAAAACGCGAAGCCATTATTATCAATGGTCTACAGAAATTACCAGGCCTGGTGCAAACCGCGTTAGATCATGAACCTACCATCCAGTTGATTGCCAATCGTTTTGCCGATAAACAAAATGCGCTATTTTTGGGTCGCGGTACCATGTACCCGATTGCGATGGAAGGCGCATTAAAACTGAAAGAAATTAGTTATATTCACGCTGAAGCTTATCCGGCGGGTGAGTTAAAACATGGCCCATTGGCGTTGATTGACGAAACTATTCCGGTGATTGCAATAGCACCTCATGACGGCTTGTTGGAAAAACTCAAATCCAATCTGCAAGAAGTGAATGCGCGTGGCGGTCAGATGATTGTATTTGAAGACGAAAAATCCAATACCAGTTCAGACGGCACCTTCACCGTGGTAAAAACCACCACCAATGTCGGCCGCATCACCGCGCCGATTACCTTTAATATCGCGTTACAATTACTCGCTTATCATGTCGCCTTAATCAAAGGCACCGATGTTGATCAGCCGCGTAATCTGGCTAAATCAGTCACGGTTGAGTAATTAAGCCGGCACCAGGCCTGGTGCCGGCTTTTCATTTCCGTAAATACATTAGGGTTGAGTTATATATTCAGTTGGTTTATTATTCACAACCGTTATAGCCAAATGAACCTAACGGTTTAAAAGACAGAATTTATGAATGAACTCATCGACCCGTTCCAACGAAAAATAGATTATCTTCGCGTATCTGTAACGGATAAGTGTAACTATCGCTGCGGTTATTGTATGCCGGAGCAAGGTGTGCACCCGGAAGGACATCATGCAGAATACCTGTCGTTTGCCGAACTGACGCGCATTATTAAAGCCTTCAGTGAGTTGGGGGTTAAAAAGGTGCGCCTCACCGGTGGCGAGCCGTTAGTGCGTAAAGGTCTGGCGGGTTTCGCCGCCGATCTTAAATCTTTGCCGCATATTGAAGACATTGCCCTTTCGACCAATGCGCATTATTTAGACCGCGAAGCGGCGGCGTTATCGCCTAGCATCAACCGGGTGAATATTTCAATTGATTCTCTTAATGCCAATAAATTTCATCACATCACCCGTGGCGGTGATTTAGTTAAAGTGATGCTTGGTATTGACGCCGCGTTGGCGCAAGGCATGAAGCCGGTGAAACTCAATATGGTGGTGATGAAAGGCACCAATGACGACGAAATCGAAGCGATGGTGGATTTCGGTACTCAAAAAGGCGTTGAAGTACGTTTTATTGAAACCATGCCGATTGGTCCGGCCGGGGTGAGCATGATGGATCAACATTATGCGGCGGATAAGATTCTAAAACGAATTCGTAACCATGTCGGCGCGGATTTAATCCCGTCCAGCGGGCGTTCACATGATGGCCCGGCGCGTAATTATTTAATTGCCGGAACTGATACACGTATTGGCGTTATTTCGGCGGTTTCGCAGCATTTTTGTGAAACCTGCAATCGAGTGCGCTTGACGGCGCGCGGCTTTTTGGCCTTGTGTTTGGGGCAAGAAGACGGCGTTGATTTACGCATGCCGTTACGCGCAGGCGTGAACGATGACGAATTAAAGCAGATTATTTTGGCGGCGATTGCGCAAAAGCCGGAACGTCATTTCTTTAATGAAAATGTACACAATATCGAGTTTAGACAAATGGTATCGCTCGGTGGGTGATTGTTATTGAACAACCGAGACATGAAGGCACGAAGGCTGTTTATTCCCCCTCCTAGCAGGAGGGGGTTAGGGGGAGGTAGAATGTTAGCCATTCAATCCACCCTCTCTCCAGCCCTCTCCCGTCAAGGGAGAGGGCGCGTCTAAGTTAAAACCTTTGTGTCTCTGCTGTGAATAAAAAAAGGAAAAAATCATGGTTAATGTTTTATATTTTGCCAGTTTGCGTGAAACCTTCGGCCAAGCGCAGGAGCAGTTACCGATGCAGTTTCGTACTGTGGGTGAGTTGATTCACAATTTAGCGGAGCGTGGCGAACATTGGCGTGAAATGCTATTGGAAAATCAGTCAGTTCAGGTTGCCGTGAACCATGACATTGCTCCT
>DIJW01000201.1 GCA_002421475.1 Thiomicrospira sp. UBA5634
CTACGGCTTGAAGTCACACAAACCGGCGATCACACCAAATTATCTGGCATTATGCGTTTAGTTAAAGATGCCCAACAATCCAAATCCGGCGCGCAACATTTGGCCGACCGTGCCGCGCGTGCTTTAACGGCTGTTGCGATAAGTGCCGGGGTGATCACACTCATCGCCTGGCAATTTGTCGGCGCTGATATTGAATTTTCCATTGTTAGAGTTGTCACGGTATTAGTCATTGCTTGCCCGCACGCGTTAGGTTTAGCGGTGCCGTTAGTGATTGCAATTTCCACCAGCCTAGGTGCAAAAAACGGTTTATTAGTGCGTGATCAACGCGGACTGGAACAGGCTCGAAATCTTGACACCATTGTTTTTGATAAAACCGGCACTCTCACCTTGGGCGAGTTTCGTGTAGTGAGTCAAAGCACCCAAACCTTATCAGACGAGCAAGCGCTACAAATTGCGGCCAGTATAGAATCTGAATCTGAACATCCGATTGCGCAAGGCATTGTTCGAACAGCTAAAGATCGTCAATTAAAATTTCCTGGCGCGCAAAATTTTCAATCGTTAACCGGCAAAGGCGTTTCAGCACAGGTTGACGGTGAAACTTATTTAATGGGTGGTGCCAACCTGCTCGAATTGGAAAATGTCCAACTCAAAGGCGATTTAAAACAAGCTGCGAAACAAGCAGAACAACAAGGTCACACCGTGATTTATCTATTACACCAACAGCAAGTTATCGCATTATTTGCAGTCGCCGATGCTGTCCGAGAAGAAAGTAAAGCGGCGATTCAATCGCTGCATAAACTGGGGATTCAAGTTGCCATGCTCACCGGCGATGCTCAAAACGTTGCTGAAACGGTGGCAAAAGAATTAGGAATTGACCTGGTTTTCGCTGAAGTATTGCCGGAAGATAAAGCCGCTAAAATTAAACAACTTCAAAACGAGGGTCGTAAAGTCGCGATGGTTGGCGATGGCGTTAATGACGCGCCCGCTTTGGCAACAGCAGATATCGGCATTGCGATTGGTGCCGGTACAGATGTCGCGGTCGAAGCCGGTCACATTGTATTGGTGCGTTCTGATCCGCGCGATATTCCGCGTATCATTACCTTATCCAAAGCTACATACCGTAAAATGTTGCAAAATTTATGGTGGGCAGCTGGCTACAATATCGCCGCAATACCGCTTGCCGCCGGGGCATTAGCCGCTTGGGGTATTTTATTGTCACCCGCCGTTGGCGCGGTATTAATGTCAGCCAGTACGATTATCGTCGCTCTCAATGCACAGCTGTTACGACGGGTCAAACTCTAAGGCGTTTTAGTTACAATCAAAAACACTACTTAAACATTCAAGCGACAGAACCAAACCATGAGCACAAACGATCCACATGTTATCTGGCTTCAGTTTCAGCAATTTACCGCCGGCTTTCAGAGCGCCGTGATTGCCAGCCTCTCCCCAAGCGCGGAAGCAGAAGCCAGTTATGCACCGGTGATTCAACACCAGGCCTGCTTTTATGTCTACATCTCTGAACTGGCAAACCATACCGCCAACCTAATGAATCATCCGCAGGCAGAACTGTTATTTATCGAAGATGAATCGCAATGCCCAAACATTTTTGCCCGCGTGCGAGCCAGCATAAAAGTGCAAGCCGAAGAACTGCCGCGTGACCACCAGGCCTGGTTGCAGATTATGGATCTGTTCAGCGCCAAACATCCGCAAATGATGGCCATATTACGCCCAATGCAAGATTTTCATTTATTTAAACTCACCCCCATCCAAGCACGTTTTGTGAAAGGGTTTGCGCAAGCTTACACCCTTGACGGCGAACAACTCAGTCAAGTGCGTCATCGCGCCGAACGCGGTCATCAACTCGACCAACCTGAGCATTAAACGGTAACATCATAAATGGTAGTTTGTTACTTTAAGAAAACCCCTTAACCTGTTGGTATAATTGAATTTAATCACCTATTATTTTAATGTCCAAACCCCAAATACGGCTTGCAATTTTTAACTAAACACGTTATATTCAAGCAACTTAATTTATCAACAAGAGGTCGTGAAACATGACAACTACTGCGCTGACTATTCAACAGTTAACGCCGGGGCAAAACCTGGAGAGTTATCTGCGCACAGTTCGTACGCTTCCTCAGTTAAACGCCGAGGAAGAACGCGCACTGGCAGAACGTTTGTACTACCAGCAAGATTTGGAGGCTGCACGCCAACTGATCTTATCTTCTTTACGTTATGTTGTACCGGTAGCCCGCAGCTACAACGGTTACGGTTTACCTTTAAGCGACTTAATTCAAGAAGGCAATATCGGCTTGATGAAAGCGGTCAAACGTTTTAACCCGGAAGAAAATGTACGCCTGATGACTTTCGCCGTGCATTGGATTCGCGCCGAAATTAACGAATTTGTAATTAAAAACTGGCGCATTGTTAAAACCGCCACCACCAAAGCACAACGCAAATTGTTCTTTAAACTGCGCGGTGCTAAAAATGCACTCGAATGGTTTAGTGATAAAGAAGCCGATCGTGTGGCGGAAGAATTGGGTGTAACCCGCGCCGATGTATTGGAAATGGATAGCCGTTTATACGGCAAAGACATCCAAATAGACATGAGCGCGGATGAAGAAGACGAACAAGGTTACAGTGCGCCGATTCTGATCAGCCACGAACTCGATCCAGAAACCCATTGGGTACGCGAAACCGAAGAAGTGCGCCAAACCAATATGATGCAAACCGCGTTAAAACAGTTGGATGCGCGTAGTTTGGATATTATCCAATCACGTTGGTTAGGTGAGCAAAAGTTAGGTTTAAAAGAACTGGCTGAAAAGCATGGTGTGTCGATGGAGCGTATTCGCCAAATCGAACAACAAGCACTGAAAAAAATGAAAGCCTTACTCAGCACCGAACACGCTGCGCTAAACGCCTAAAACCAAAAGCCCTCGTCATGAGGGCTTTTTTATTGATCAAGGCTTGATCAATATCTTCATCAACACCCAGTCAAATTCTCAATTGCCTGCGTGGCTGCTTGTGCAGCTACATTAATATCCGCTTCTTTACCCGCCATAATCAAACGCCCATAAGCACCCACGGCTCTGGCCTCAATTAACGTGATATTCGCCGCCTTCTCGGCTTCATTTGCCGCATAAACAATATAACCTGCAGGTTCGGTTTCCAAAATATACATACTTTGCCCGGGCAAAATCATTGAACCACGTCGATTATCGCGATTTATTAATACCGCATGATCCGGTGTAATCGCCCGAATAATTTCATTCCACATAATGTGACACTTCTGTCGCGAACGCTCATCCGTTTTTAAGTAGTCCAACACTTTGTGCCCCGACTCCAAAACACCACTCTGATCACGATGATGAATCACCATCGAACCATACGCACGCTCTACAATCTGCTGACCTAAATGAACATTCGAACCTTTTAACGCAATATCAGTGAGTCGATGCACCGCCATACCCGGCGCAACCTCAATCCACAAACACGCATCTCCCGGAACCGGCAAAAACCCTTGCGACACTGTTCCCATATAAGACGCAAGTTGTGGCTGCAAGGCATTAATAAAAATATAGGTTCTCAGCTTAATCATCTTATCGCCATTCTCTTTGTTCTATTTGTGTCACCAAATCCATTAACGCCCGTGTTCGATTACTCAATGTTTGCTTGATCTCAAACGGCAGCTGAGCAACCGTACAATCCTGATCCGGCAGAAAAAAAATACTGTCATAGCCATAACCTTCTCCACCTTGCGGCTTATGAGTAATTTTTCCGTACCATTCAGCCAATGCAATTAACGGATTAGCATCCTGAGCATGACTCACATACGCCATCGCACACACATAACGCGCTGCACGACTTTCTTCTTTCATATCAGCCATATTACGCAGTAACTTTTGGACGTTATTTTGATCATTACCCTCTGGCCCGGCATAACGTGCTGAAAATAATCCGGGCGCACCATGTAATGCAGACACCTCCAGACCCGAATCGTCGCCAATCGCCGGCAACCCAGAAAAAGCAGAGGCGACCCGCGCCTTTTGTAAGGCATTTTCAATAAAACTCATACCGCTTTCCTCCGGCTGAATAATCGAAAATGCCGATTGTTCAAGCAGCTCAAACTCTTGAACCAATGCTTGTACTTCGCGCAACTTTTGCTGATTGGAGGACGCATATACAATCGTCCGTGCATTTTGATCTGTTTTCATGCCGACCACATCTATTTACCTGCTTTACTCAATAGTAAAAACTTTTCTTCAACATGACTAATTGGAAAATCGTATAAGCCATATTGAGTCTAATCTATGTGTTAGAATTTTGCAGTCCTCTGTCGGAGACTTTCATGCCCATTAATGCACATCCACCCTATAAAATTAGCAACCTCATGATCTTAGCCAGCTTTATGGCAGCAATGGCGGGTTATATCAACACCATCTTACTTATTGAGTTTGGTTTCCCGGTCAGCCAAATGACCGGCGTTATGTCGATTTTGAGCGAATCAAGCTTTTATGCGAATGCAGAACTGAGCCTTAAAGCCTTGATTGTGTTGTTCGGATTTATCGGCGGTGCTTTTTTATCGGGCATGCTAATAGGTGATAGGCAACATCGGCAGGATAAGCGTTTCGCGCTGGGCATGACGATCTTAAGCTTATTACTCCTTATCAGCGCAGTGCTTGCTATCTTGATTCATCCTTTAACATTACTGACTACCTCGATTGCATGCGGTTTACAAAATGCATTAATCGCCAACTATCGCGGCTTACAAATGCGAACGACCCACGTCACCGGTATCGTTACCGATATTGGCGTGTATCTCGCCAAACTATTGCGCCATAAAACCTGGCCTTGGCAGGCCTGGTTGCTGGTGCTGATTGTTTTGAGTTTTTTGATCGGCGGCCTCTTTGGCATTCAAGCATTTAAATGGCTTGAAGGTGCCAGCTTATTTATTCCCGCATTAGCCTGTTTGCCATTAGCCGTAGCTTGGCTAAGACTGGAAAAAGCGCCGGCAGCTTGAGCCAAACAAGTGCGCCGGATGTGCTATTGCATTTTGCATAAATGGTCATCCGGCAAATAAATATACCGCGCGCCCTTGTCTTGCAAAAAGTTCAAAAACGCCTGTGCCACAATGGATAAGGACTTAGTCTTCGGATAAACAATATTCCACTCCTTTTGCAGGGGGAAGCCTTCCACATCCAACACCGCCAACGGCCCCCCTTCGGATTCTAAAAATAACGCATGTTGAGAGACCACCGAAATACCTAAATCGCCAACAACGGCATGTTTAATCGCCTCATTACTTTCTAATGTCATCCGTTCGTTGATAGTTAATCCCTGCTCGGCAAAACGCTCCTCCACTGCCATTCGAATACCGGAACCGGCTTCCCGCATCAAAATCGGCTCTTTCGCCACTCGTTTTAACGAAATATTTTTCTTACCAACCAACGCATGACCACGAGGCGCGATAAACACCAACGGATTAGGCGCAAATGGAATCACATTCAACTCCAACGATGAAGGTGGCGTTTGCCCCATAATATAAATATCGTCTAAATTATCCTCAATGCGTTGCATAATCGTTTCACGATTACACACTTTTAAACTCAGGTCGATATCCGGAAACTTTTTACAAAACTCCCCCATCGCCAGTGGTGCAAAATATTTGGCTGTCGTCACGACCGCGACGCGTAAACGCCCTTTTTTCATGCCCTTGAAATCATCAACCTTCATCTCAAGATTAGCCAACGCATCAATAATTTCACGGCAACTTAAGGCTACCGCCTCGCCGACTTCGGTTAAATAAATATTGCGCCCAATTTGCTCATACAAAGGCAAACCAACCGCTTCGCAAAAACTTTTTACCTGCGCAGACACCGTTGGTTGTGTTAAATACAACACCTCAGCCGTTTTAGTAAAACTCAAATAACGCGCCAACGACTCAAATATCTGAATTTGACGTAACGTCACATGCCGAATTAAATACTGAGAACTTATTTTATGAGCCTCATTATTTGTTAATTGTGTTAACTCCATAGCCGGCTCCTTAATAAGTATTGCCTACTTTCAATCACATTTAGTCGGTGAAAAAACTTCTGCCTCGACCGAAAAAATCGTTAAGTGATGACCACGTTTGAGCAAACCGGCCAACCTATTTAACAAAGTCTCACGTTTTTCATCCGACAATACCACCATAAACAACACATTACTGTCGCTTTCAAATTGACCGCTTTGAAAGCCGGAATCACCATCCCCACGCACATTAAAAAAAGTAAAACCGTTCACACCGACTTCACGTAATATTTTTTTCAACACAAACTCTAAACTCGATGAACCAATTATTTGCAGCATTTTTTCGTTACACGACTCCATCACGCCCCCCCCTAACCGACATACCAATTCGATAAAGAATAGAATAAAGGAATACCCACCACTACATTAAATGGAAAGGTAATCCCCAAAGCCAGCGTCAAGTAATAAGACGGATTTGCCTCAGGCACGCCAAAACGCATCGCCGGCGGTACCGCAATATAGGAGGCGCTAGCCGCCAAAATCGCCACCAACAAAGTACCGCCTACACTAAACCCGAGTAAGCTCGCACCAACAAAAATTCCAAGTAACCCGCCGATCATCGGCATCACGATACCAAACGCCACCAATACCATGCCGACTTTTTTAAATGCGCCCATTCGACGTGCCGCCTCAATCCCCATATCAAGTAGGAACAAACACAGCACCCCCATAAAAATCTCATGCGAGAAAGGGAAAACTTTTTCCATCGCCGCTTCAGGTGCCACGGCCCCTACTACCATTGCGCCCAATAACAAAATCACATAACCGTTAGTTAACGCTTCATGCATCAGGGGTTTCCACTCGGTCACACTCGCCGAACCATCACCATTTTTTTCCATTTCCTTGCGAGCCAATGCCGCTAACAGCAACCCAATCACAATTGCCGGGGTTTCCATCACCACCATCATAATAATCGGATAGGTTTCGTGACTGACATTGAGTGCCTCCAAAAAGGCCACCGCCGTTAGAAACGTCGCCGCACTCACCGAACCATAATGCGCTGAAATTGCCGCCGCATTCATACGGTCAATCCGATTACGAAAACGTAACAGGCTATATCCGATTAACGGCATCGTAAACCCCAGCACCAATGCCCAAAAAATAGACTGTACTGCAACCGTCAAATCAGCTTGCGCTAATGCCGCACCACCTTTTAGTCCTATCGCCATTAACAAATACAGGGAAATGCCTTTTGACATTCCTTCGGGAAACTTCAAATCCGACTTCACTAAGCGTGCAAACACGCCCAGGGCGAAAAACAACACCGCCGGAATTAGTAAACTGTCTAGCCCCATTTTATTTCTCCTTCTTTTCTTCTAGGAAAAATACTAAAGCATGGTTTGCCTTTTTATAAATTGGAATTTCAACTGGTATCTATAGAAAAAACAAATACATATAACCAAACATCCGCTAAAAAAAAGGCTGACAAAGTCAGCCTAATACATCGGTTTTAAGCGATGTAAAGATGGATGGTAAATCACCGACTAATCCGGCCAAACCCGCTGACCCAAATTCACCTTAGGGATAGCTGTCGGCGGAGCCGATTCAACTTTCTCTACAGACGTTGGAACCACAGGTTGCTCAGGAACACTGTCCTCAGACCGGTTTTCATCCTGCATGACAAGCTCTGCCGGCGGGAGATCTGATTTTGTCGGCACATTTGTGCGCTTAATTTTGGTTTGAATCATATTGCCTCCTAAGCGACTCGTCGCCAATAAGCTTTATCTATCGCTTCAGCCAGTGCTTTTTCCTGCTCACCAAGCGAATCGGCTAATGGATAAATCACCAGACTGGCATAATCACGACCAAAACTGACATTCGGATGCACCGCTCGCTTCTCAGATTCCTCGGCTACCTCATCCAAAAAATCACGCAAGGTTTGATAATTAGAAAAAACAAATTTCGCTTCTAAACTGTCAGGTTTAGCTCTCGTTTTCCAGAAATCACTCATGCAAACCCCCTATTCATTTTCGGCACCGCTTGTAACCTGGCTTGATAATCCGCCGCCCATTGCTGAATACGGACTAATTGCGCGCGTTCTTCCTCAAACAAACGGCCAAATAATTCCGCATCTTCTGCCGAGCCAACGTTGCGACTGAGTTGATAGGCCTGCTGATACAGATCAATCAACTGCTGTTCATTGATTTGGCAAACAGATAACGACTCCAATACCGACATGGCTGGCGTTGCCGGGGTTAAAATGGAACCCGCAGGTAAAGCACCTAAATCCACCATTCTTTCGGTCAATTCGGAGGCGTGTCGAAACTCTTCATTCGCCAAAACGACAAACTCATGCGCAAAGTCCAACTCCGCACGATTTTGCGCAAGCGCTGCCTGCGCAATATATTGTTGTGCGGCGGAGAATTCCAAACTCATCGCCCTGCCCAAATAACCCAACAAGCTTGGATTCACCCCGGCTTGTCCGGCTAACTGCCGCTGACGATATTGCCCTACTCCGGCCATTACACTAGTACGTCGTATTTGATTAGGCATACGTTTCTCCTTTACCGTAGCGAACTAGCCGCTACGGTGCCTCAAAACTTAGCTGCGTGAAGCCGCGCTCGCCAAGCCGGCCTGCAACACCGGCTCCACTTCTTTGTGTGGACGCGCGATAATGTGCGCTGCTACCAAACCGTCACCGACGCGCTCACACGCATCCGCACCGGCACGCACCGCCGCATTCACCGCGCCGGTTTCACCGCGAACCATCACAGTGACATAACCACCGCCGACAAACTCGCGGGTAATCAAACGCACTTCTGCCGCTTTGGTCATCGCATCCGCCGCTTCAATCGCCGGTACCAAACCACGTGTTTCAATCATGCCCAAGGCTATTCCGTATTCATTACTCATTGTTAATTCTCCATTTCAGTAAAAAACGCTGTTGTTAGTTGAGTTCGTAACAGGTTGCACTGAAAAAAACGGTTTTCTGCCGCCAAAGCGGATTACTTCGCCGCATCCTTAACTAAATTGCCGTTTAAAACCGGCTCCACTTCTTTGTGCGGACGCGCAATAATGTGCGCCGCTACCAAACCATCACCCACACGTTCACACGCATCGGCTCCGGCACGTACCGCTGCATTCACCGCACCGGTTTCGCCGCGAACCATTACAGTGACATAACCGCCACCGACAAAATCACGTGATACTAAACGCACTTCCGCGGCTTTAGTCATGGCATCCGCCGCTTCAATCGCCGGTACCAAACCACGTGTTTCAATCATCCCTAAAGCAATGCCATACTCTGTTGTCATTTTCCTATCTCCCAAGTTAATGTTAAAAATTGAGTTCGTAACGGTTAAAAAAAGTTCTTAAAACACCTAAATCCTTAAAATTATCTTGGCGTTACCGCCTGTTTGTTAAAACGCTGATGCATTTCCCCCCTCCTGCTTGAGTTAACAATCCTGTGATGACCAATCATCAATAATGCCGCTAATCGTTAGATCCGTTAGCGTCTTATCATCGCCTGCTGCTGTTCTCGCCGCCGAAAACGCAATCGTGATGACCCAATCACCAGGCCTGGCGCCTATCGGATCCAACGCCACAGATTCTTGACCATTCACGCCTTTTAAAACTTTAATCGGCAAATGCCCCATACCATCCAAGCGACTGGTCATGATCAAACTATGGGTCACCTGATGGATATCCATTAGTTGCTCTCCCAACGATCAATTATCCCGACTATCGTCAAATCGCTTGGAAACGCCTTGGTTCCGGTGGCATCACGTGCAGCGGAACTGCCCACACATAACACCCAATCACCCGGCTTACAACCGACCGGGTCAACGGCAACCTGTGGCGCAGCACCGGCTTTTTCACGCACCACCAATAAGGGCTTATGGTCCAACGAGGCGATTCGATTGGTCGAAACCAGTGCCTTTTCTACTTGAAAAACTTTCATCTCAATGCCCCTTTGCTTCGTCCAAACTCAGTGATGAGGCTACCTGTTCCGACGCGTTGTAACCTGTGTTATCTCGCAAGGTACACAAGGTGGCCAACTTGTTCTGTTGCGACAACTCGCTATAACGTGCATGAAGTGCGTTTTGCAAACGTAACGCTTTTTGTTCAGCTCGTTGACGCGATCCAGGAACACGTCCGTCATAATCACAACGGATAATTAATGGGATCGGTAGTCCTCTATTGAGGTTAAGCCCGCTAAATATCTTGATGCCGATATCGACATCTGCCGCCCCCTCTTCCAAGGTATCTAAATAACTGTAGTAGGTCAGGTTACGCAGCTGCACCTCTTCAAAACCGTTGCCAATGCCAATAAAACGTTCCGCATGGCCAATATCACGGTAACAGCCTTTTTCAAACTGTCTGACATACTCAATCTGAGAAAAATTGTTCTCAATCAACCAACACAATAACGCCACCATGCCTGCCACCGGTGCGGTTCGACCATGATCTACATTCACTTGATTCACCTGCTGGCGAATCACTTGGCGTGCATGAGCCGCATCCATTCCCAACGTCATGTCGTACAGCTTGGCGGTATCAATAAAACTCGCCAAATCATGCTCTCCTAAATGGTTCGGCACATGTACCCGCAAGCTGTCATTATCGGTATTCACCCCCATCAACAAAGTGTCCACGGTGGCATTACAGCCAAAGCGATTTTCGATCGCTTGTTTAAAATCAACCAATCGTTGCTGTGCCGCACTCGCCGCCGCGTGGTCATCACTACCGTGCGCTGCACAGCCTTGATGATGCGGGTCATGGCTAGAAAAGTGATACGCCGCAATTTTTAAATAACGTGTAGGGTCTTGTGCCGCATTAGGCTCGGCCGAACAAAAACGACGATGCTCCACAAAAACCCAATTACGCACACTTTCACTAATATCAAATAACACCCCTGCATGCGCTTTGCGTCGCACCAAGCCATAAGGCAAACGCAATACATAGCCGGTTAAATGCGCTAAGCGTCCATCAGCACAGGGCGCCACACCTACTGCATGAAACCCCAGATCCAAAAACTTACGCATCACGGCATCTTGCTGCTGACCCTGTAACGGATCCTGCTCAAAAAACCTTCTCGACATCTTTTTAAACTGCTCGAATACGCAAAACGCATAGAGTGAAGACACATCCAATTGGCGTGTCCACGCACCTCTTAGCCAGTGCTCCGGCAATTGCAATCCCAGTTCTTGACGCACTAAAGACTGCGCTATCTCGACAAAGTTTTCTTGATATTGCTGCGCAACCAGACGTTTCAACACCGGCTCAATGGCATCAAATGCCGCCTTAGTTTTAACCTCATAATCACGCAGCTTTTGGTTTTGCTCAGCATTCACCAACGCATGCTTGTCTGATGAAATCCGTACCGCCAGGCCTGGTTGTTCAACTTCACGCGCCTGACTCCCCACTTGCGGTATAACCCGCGCATAAGGCTTAACGCTCATCGGTTGCCATAACACAGAACGATTCGTTTTTCTTCTTAACCCGCTCATTGATGAATACCTTGCTTTAGGCTCTGGCGCCGCCAGAGACTGTTACTTTTGCGCCAACTTTAGTGTTGCCGGAAGAGCCCGTGATCGGACTGTCCGGCACAGCTGGTGCAGATACAGGCCTAAAATCACGCGCACCGACAACCTGGGTTGTCGCCCCTTTCATTGACACATTACGCCCTTGTGCCCAGGCACCTTCTGTACCCGTAACACGGTCACCGCGTCCCCAATCATCTCCGGTTATCGAGAAGCCTGAATCCGCGCCATCTCCGGTAATACGACCCGGCAATACCACTTCCTCTTGTGATCCACGAGGTACCCAAGATTGTTGGCTATCGCCGGTGACTCGACCTTCACCGCCGCTGAAGTCACCCGTTAATGACGAGCCGAGATTCGGCTTTGTCATGGGTTGAACAACCATCAACTGCGGAAAGTCCGATTCACCTTCCATCGCCGCAGTGGTCATTTGACACATCACGGCAGAATGGTCTGCGCCTTGGTAAGGCGTTCCGGTCAAAGGTCCGCATACCCCTTTCTGGCTACCGGTCAAGCCGATAGGCGCTGGTTGCGTCCCACTGATAGGTCTGGCATTTTGCGCCCCACGTTTGACCGTGTCCGGTTTAAGCTTTTTTGGTTCGACCTCGCACGCTTCGTCAGAATCCAAGCTCATATAAGGTGTCCCG
>DIJW01000213.1 GCA_002421475.1 Thiomicrospira sp. UBA5634
AGACACCGCCGAACTGGCGGTTGGTACATTTGAAATCAAACCGGTGTTACGTTTAATTCGCGCGCTCAGCGAAGAACAAGCCAAGCAAAATATCGCCGAACTCAAACAACTGATCGGCAACTACCAAGGTCAAGGCAATTTAGTGCTAGTCACCCATCGCCCCAATATTGGCGAACTGATTCACCAACGGGTGCAACCGGGGTATGTCGCGGTGGTCGAACCGCTCGGTGATAGCTTGTACGATTTAATCGCGATTAAGGTATTTGATTAATGACGCTTCGCCGCCTACTACCAGGCCTGGTGCTTTGTTTCGTCGCCAATAATGTGTTGGCCGATTGGGGCGGGCATATCAAAGGTCTTGGCCAGTCGATTGATAATGATGCGTTTATCGCCTCCGATCTGCGGCTAAAAACTCAACACGACCAAAATAACTGGTCGTTCAAGTTCGACTACCAACTGCAAGCCGCCGCCAGCGATGGCATTGGACAATTGCCTTTAACCAATGACGACAGCCAAATTTTTAACCTGCAACACACTCTGCTCAACGAACGCGATGTCATCGCGCAACATCGCATCGACCGCCTAACCCTAAGCTACACCCAAGCCAAATACTCGATTCATGTAGGCCGACAAGCCTTTAGCTGGGGACAAGGCCAAATTTTTAATCCGCTGGATTTATTTAACCCCTTCGCCCCCACCGCGTTTGATAAAGAATACAAACCCGGCAGCGATATGGTTCACGCCCAATGGTTAATGGATTCCGGCGATGACTTCAGCCTGCTAGCCGTTCCTAGGCGCAATACTCAAACCGGCAATATCGAACAAGATCAAAGCAGCTACGCTGTTTTTTGGCGCCATTTTGCGCAAATAGAAACCCACATCATGCTCGCGAAAGATTATAACGATACAGTTTTAGGATTGTCGTTTGGCGGAAACTGGCTCGACGGCCAATGGAATTTAGAACTGATGCCCACCCAATTAGACAACGGCGACATCAAAACCAGTAGCCTAATTAACTACCACCAGGCCTGGTCGTGGCTAGAACGCAATGTTTCCGGCTTTATCGAAGGGTTTTACAACGGCTTTGGCGAAGCCGACGCCAAACCGCAAACGCTTTCAAACGAACTCGCTATTCGGCTGGCGCGCGGCCAACTGTTTACCAAAAACCAATTTTATCTCGGCCTCGGCGGCACCATGGAAATCACCGCCTTATCCAGCCTAACGGCCAGCGCCCTGCAAAACCTGCACGACAACAGCGGCTTAATGATGCTCAACGCCAGCTACTCGCTCTCCAACACCCAACAACTACTGCTCGGTATTCAACAATCACTCGGCGCAAAAAACACCGAATTTGAAACCACCACCCAAGCCTATATCCAATGGGCGACGTATTTTTAATTAACAGTATTCAAAGGTTGGAATAATTCACTGCGAAGAGGGTGAAATCCTTCCGGCCAAGTACACGAAATCTCACATAATAGTCTTAACTGTTCAGGAGCATCCAGATTCAACTTTACAACATGCAGCAAAAAATCATCTTGCGACGAATTAAACAAGATCTTAAAGTCTTCGGCAAAAAATTTAGGTACATACCCAACCAACTCTACAGGATCTGAAGTTCTTAACAACAAGGCATTGGAGTCTTGCTCATTTTGCAAATCAGCGCATAAATACAACCGCTCACCTTTAGACAACTTATTGGTTCGATTTTTATAGTTATCTGGCAGATGACTTACGCCATGCACAAAAAATTGAACTACGTAGCGACCATTAGAATTTTTTGATGGGATGGGATACAACTGTAAATTGTCTGTTGCTTTGATTCCTCCGGTTCTAGCCAACTCTTCAAATTGACTATAATTATCCTCATTTAATCCAATCCATGATAAAAAATCGTCTCGGTCTCGACGACTTTTATTCATAATTCGATTTTGAAATACTGGAAAAACTGTATCCGACTCATAAGTCTTATTAAAATCAACAAAACCTGCCAACCCTTGAAAGCCGGATTCTTTTGCTCTTAAAGCTCCATAGGTGTAGCGAAAAAAGTAGTTTTCTTTAATTTTTGAAATACGGGCAACAGGAAACCACTCTCTGGTTTTGCTATTTTGCCAAGATAAACCTAATTCTTTACACATCTCTATTTCGTAATTCCACAAGATATTTTTGATTGATTTGGAGTAACTGCTTGGTAAATTCTTTTTCAACTTCAGTTAGCCATCCACTTCCGAGAAAGTTTATCACGGATGATAGCTGCTCCTCTGTTATAGATCCTATTTTATCAACCCAAAACTTACTTTCCGAAGGATAATGTTGAAAGCATAACTCTGCAAGCTTGTGTGTTTTTAATAGTTTATCGTTGTAATAAAATGCTGAATTCGCTTTTTTAACAAAGCTCTCAATCTTATAACCCATATCCCCAGACTGCAATCGTTTCAATCGCTCCTCTTCTGTAAGCCTACAAGCAAGACTCGACCCATGATCATAAGTTGGAGCCAAATAAAGGCGCCCATCAGATGAAGAAATGAAACCCCAGTTTTCATGATGCCTGTCTTGGTTAGCGATTAATACGTCAAATAACAAATAACCTATAAACTGCTGTATTGGGGTATAGTTAGTTGTTGAACCAACCTGTCCTTCAAGGGCTTTAAACAAGGCAACGGAGCGGGAAAAAGTATATGCTCTATGTTTATAACGTTTAGCCTGATCGTATTCTTTCCCCCCTAACCAACTTCCAAGTAGCTCATTAGCATTTATCAATCGCTCTCCATTTCGACTGTCTACAAAATTTGGTGAAAGAGTGCCATAAGTTAATTCATCCTCGATCGTTAATTGAGCTGTCCGATATTCTGCTGCTGGTAGGTCTAGCAACAATGCCAACTGATATGCCATCACCTCCGCCCAGTTCTCACCCTTAACCTTCCCCTCTTTAAACAGTTCATTACCAAGCCAAAATTTATATTTCGTACCTTGATGCTCAGGAGCCGTATCTTTTATATAGATTAATTGAGAGTGAATCACCTTAGATACCTACTTAAGACTTTAAACAAGGACAAATAATTTACTTAATGTAGTCTATTCTCTAGTTCTTTTTCCAATCTTTAGCTTGCCTAATAAAACTATTTTTTCACTACTGACAACACCATACCCATAGTGTGTTTTGCGCCGGCTTTAAGTTCGTAGCCGTTTTGCAGGGCGTTACCGGCTTCGACACACACCATAAACTCATATTGATCATCCGGCATATCGGCAAAGGCTTTGACGCCTTCTGCGCCCGGGTTCCATACAATCGTGCTGGCGCTGTTGATTTTGCCCATCACGATATCGCGACCTTGGTCTTTCATCACTACTGCGCCGGTATGATCAACATAAACACAGTCCATTGGCGCTTGTACTTTTAAGGTGTCTGTTTGTTGGAAGGCGGCAAAACCTTGGTTTTTGTCGAAGTAGGTTTTGCCTTCTAAGCCTTCGACCACCAGGCCTGGTGCTTTGGCGACTTTGAAATAAGTGTGCAGGGCTTCGGTGATATACCAGGCCTGGTTGCTGCGGTTTTCGCCGATCAATTCAACCGTAAGTTTTTCACCCAAGGTAATGGCTAAACTGACTTTAAAATCATGCGGCCAAGCTTTTTCAATCGACGGATTGGGCGTTAGGCTTAATACCACTTGCGTGGCATCACCTACGCTGGCGACTGATTCGACTTCCCATAATTCGTAACGCGCAAAGCCGTGGGCTTTTTTGGCCGCATCGGTGGCGTGTGCGCCCATTTTGCTTGCATCATACGCGCCAAACCACGGCCAACAAACCGGCACACCACCGCGTACAGGTTTGCTGCCGTCATAAATGGCGGTGTCGCTGACCCATAATAAATCGCTGCCTCCGGCCGGAATATAACTTAACAAGGTCGCGCCGTGGGTGGTGACGGTGGTTTGACCAAATTGGTTTTTTAACTCAATCATGACCAATTGGTCACGCAAATAAAAACGCACATTCGGATGGTTAAAGCGCTGTTGCAATTGATCAATCATGATGTTTCCTTTTGGATTAAGGCTCGAAAATCCGCGTCATCCTGAGTAAAACGAAGGATCTTTTTTGCCTTAAAAGATGTTTCGCTTCGCTCAACATGACACGGATGCTTTAGTGTGAAATTTTATAGTGTTTTATACCCGCCAGTCGGTTAGGGTTTTTTGCAGGGTTTCAGCCGGGTAATTGCCGGTAATATAGGCTTCGCCAATCGACTTTAATAACACCAAACGCACTTTACCGGCTTGCACTTTTTTATCGCCCGCCATGTAGAACATGAATTGGTCGTTGCTGAGTTCGTTCGGTGGATAAATCGGCAGTTTGGCGCGTTTGAAAATGGCGCCGATACGTTCAACATCGGCTGCGCTTAAATCGCCCAATAATTGCGACATATAGGCGGCTTGCATCATGCCGGCGCTAATCGCTTCGCCATGCAACCAAGCGCCGTAACCCATGCCGGCTTCAATCGCATGAC
>DIJW01000106.1 GCA_002421475.1 Thiomicrospira sp. UBA5634
ATGAATGCCAAACTTGTTTAACACACTCAGCAAACTTAGTTCAACAAACGGTGTTTTATCTCCCGATCCATTTAAACCGACAACCAAGCCATAACCGACCAGGTGGTTAGAACGCACGCCGGCAACATTTGCCAAGTCTTTGATGCGTGAGTTGGCCAAGCTGTAACTGCTCCATGCCATCAATAATGCCAATACATATAAACTGCTTCTGGTAATCACGATTGTCTCCTTATCAGGACCGTTTCGTCTCTACTCATCATGATTGATGGCGGACTTATAGTTTTAATCTTTAAATTACATAGCAGACTTTATGCCAAAAACACATTACATAAACAAAAAAAGGGTGCAAAGCACCCAAGACCAGAAACTAGAACCACCACCAGGCCTGGTGATGGCATGGAATCATGCGATTCCGAATAAAAAACCGACCTGTAAAAAGGAGAGTATAAAAACAGGTCGGGGTTAAGTTTTAAATCGCTTTATAGCGGCCAAAACTTAGCCAAAAACTTTGTCACCGCGCCCGGGCGCGCCGTATCACCGGCAATACCCGTATCACGATAAATTAAACGTACATCGGCAACCTTGGTTGATTCAATGGTGTTGTCGGGTTTAATATCCTGCGGACGCACAATACCGGCAAAACGAATCACCTCTTCGCCGTCATGCACTGTTATCCATTTTTCACCACGTACGACCAAATTACCATTCGGTACGACCTCAACAACCGTCACCGCTACCGAGCCGGATACTGATGAATCTTGTTTTACATCACTTTTACCGGCAAACGAACTGTTTGAACCGTAACCGATACCACCCGTGCCTAAATCTTGATGAATTTGTGATGCATTTCTGCCAAAAATATTGAGCGGCGTTGTGACCCCAAAATCGGCTTGGTTATTTTTATCGTACTTTGCTTCATCTTTCTTTTTGGCATTGAAACTTTCAATCAACGTGATAGTAATGATGTCACCCACACGATGAGCACGAGCATCATCAAATAACGTCATCCCACCTGCTGTTTGATACAGCGAACCATTCATCGGTTGCGCGGCCTGCGGAATATTCATCGGATAGTTAGGTTCATAAGAAAACTTTTCCATCCGCTCCGGTGCACTTGAGCAACCATATAAAGTAGCAACTAACAGTAAATACAGCCATTTTAAATTCTGTTTCATCTCTCCCCCTCAACGTCTATTAAACGTTATTGTTTAGGTATTGCATCATGCCATCCGCCGCTGCAATCGCTTTCGAGTTCATTTCATAGGTACGTTGTGCTTCAATCATGCCGATCAATTCTTCTACCGTATTCACGTTTGAGGATTCCAACGCGCCTTGAATTAAAGCCCCGGCATCTTCTACATTCGGGTTATTTACCACCGGTGCACCGCTGGCAACTGTTTCATAAAACATGTTTTGCCCTACCGCTTCCAAACCTGACGGATTAATAAACGTCGCAATCTCTAATTGTCCCAAGTTAAGCGGCTCCGGGTTGCCGGGCTCTTTGGCAAAAACCGTTCCGTCCCGCGCGATAATGATTTCTGTCGTGTTTTGCGGAATCTGAATATTCGGTTCTAACAAATATCCTGAAGAAGAAACAACATCACCATTTTGATTCACTTCAAACGAGCCGTCACGGGTATACATAATGTTGCCTTCCGGATCCAATAAACGGAAGAAACCCTTGCCATCAATCGCCATATCAAGCTGATTGTCAGTAATCATTAGGTTACCCTGGGTGTGTATTTTCTGCACACCAACCGCTTTTACACCCACCCCCAACTGCAAACCGGATGGCAAAGTGTTAACCGGATCTTGTGTACCCTGCGCGCCGGGAACACGAACATTCTGATATAACAAGTCATCAAACTCAGCACGACCACTTTTGTAACCATAGGTGTTGGCATTCGCTAAGTTGTTAGAAATGGAAGCTAAACGAAACTGTTGTGCTTCTAAACCGGTTTTTGCTACATATAAGGCTCTATTCATTTCTTACCCCTTAGCGAATCGATAACAACTTGTCAGATGAAGCCGCATGGTCTTTACTGGTCTTCATCATCTTGACTTGCATTTCATATTTCCGCGTCAATTCAATCATGGTCACCAACGCTTGAGCAGTGTTCACATTACTTGCTTCTACCGCACCGCTAACCATCCGAATCGGCGCTTGACCTAATTCTTCAACACCCGGCTTAAGTCGAACAAAACCATCCAGACCTTTTTCTAAGTCTTGCACGTTGGGCTGAACCATTCGCAGCTGATCAATCACGACTAATTCATTGGTCGGTGCGCCAACCGGAATAATCGAAATCGTACCGTCAGTACCGATGGAAATTTCTTCCAACGGCGGCAAAACAATGGGAGCTCCACCTTCATTCAACATCGGATTACCGTGCACATCAACCAACTGTCCGGCGGCAGTAATTTGCATACTCGCAGAACGAACATAAGCCTCGTCTCCGGCAGGCGATTGGATCGCCATAAAACCATTTTCTTTGGTCACCACATCCATCGGGCGCCCTGTAACCTTAATCGGACCGGCAGTAAAGTCGGTAGCAGGACGTTCATCCATTGAATACGTACGCGTTAACCAACCTGGCCCTTCCATATGTTGTGCACGGAACTGGTTAAAGTCTTGCTTAAATCCGTCTGTCGTGGCGTTGGCCAAATTGTTGGCATTGTTGGCCTGAGACATTAACGCCTCTTTCGCGCCACTCATTGATACATATAACATGCGATCCATCGTGTTACTCCGGATCT
>DIJW01000162.1:0-3133 GCA_002421475.1 Thiomicrospira sp. UBA5634
GAGCCTCGGAGGCAATTAAACCCAAATCAGCCGGTGCGGCGGGTAATTCATTTAGTCGCTGCTGCAATTCAGGCCAGCTAAAATGTGCCGCATTTGGCAAATGCCCGCCACTATAATTTTGTGCTGAACGACAATCCAACCAGCCCTCTACAGGCATCACGGCTTGGTTGTCACTTTTGGGCATGTGAATCCAGGGTTGAATCGACATTAAAACCGCGTTTGATTTTTAAACGTTGTTTGTCGACACGCCATTCCCCAATAGCGAAAAATAAATTGTTTTCGTTATACAGGCGTACAAAGCAATCTTTTTCAGGGTTTTGCGGTTTTAAATCAAATAAAAACCCGCCCGCCCACAAGTGGTTTTTTTGCTCCACGGTTAAATACACCGCTTCATGTTCAATCAGCGCAATATCAATCGGCAACAGATTACCATTACGATAGATGGCGATTTCTTCTATCGGCCGCATCATTTCGGAATGGAACACGCCGGTTTGAGTGCGACGTAACGCGACTAAATGCCCCACCGTGCCCAGTGCTTTGGCGATATCTTCGCCCAGCACTCGAATATACGTGCCTTTTGAACAATGCACATCAAACCGAATCGTGTCGGCCGTATAGTCCAGTAGCGTTAGCTCCATAATTTCGACATCACGTGGTGCGCGTTCAATTTCTATGCCTTGGCGTGCATAGACGTGCAACGATTTACCTTCGTGCTTTAAAGACGAATACATTGGCGGTACTTGATGGATTTTGCCGCGAAACAACGCGAACACTGCTTCGATTTTTTCGGCCGTCAGCATCGGCACCGACAACCGCTCAATGATTTCGCCATCGCAGTCACCGGTATCGGTTTCTATCCCCAGTTTTAAGGTGGCGATATAACGTTTATCGGATGCCAATAAAAATGGCGATACTTTGGTACCCTCACCCAAACAAACCGGTAATAAGCCGGTGGCAAACGGGTCTAACGTACCGGTATGACCGGCTTTTTTGGCGCGATAGAGCTTTACAACCTGCTTCACCACTTCGGTAGAGGTCAGGCCGGCGGCTTTATCAACCAACACGATACCGTTAACATCAACACGCCGACTAGAGGTGAGTTTGGCCATTAACTTAACGCCTTACGGATTAAGGCATCAATATGATCGACATGATCCGGCACGGTGTCATAGTAAAACCGTAAATTAGGGGTAATACGCAAACGTAATTGTTTGCCCAACTCACTGCGGAAAAACGCCGCAGCTTTTTCTAACGCTTTTTCAGCATCAGCCACCGCTTCATCTCCGGCTTTGGCGCCTAAAACGGTGTAATAAATTTTGGCCTGACTCATGTCTTTGCTGACCTTGCATTCGGTCAGGGTCAAATTTTGTAACCGCGGGTCTTTGGTTTCGCGACGCAATAAGGTCGCCAATAAACGCAAAATTTCCTGCGATACACGGTCTGTACGGCTAAAGTCTTGACTCATTTTTCTATCCAATTTCCAGACCACCAGGCCTGGTGCTTTAATTTTGTAAACACGGTAACACTTTGTAAAAACAAAATGCCCCGCAGGGCATTTATTATTTATTCAACACAGAGGCAGAAAGTTAGATTGCATGTTTTCCCCTCCCAGCGGGAGGGGTAAGGGGTGGGAGATTTGTAAATCATCATGCTACTTCACCCTCTCCCCAACCCTCTCCCTGAGGGAGAGGGAGAAATCAACCTTGCTCCATCCTCAGTGATTCAAACTAATCCAAGGTGCGTTTCACTTCGTAACGTTTAAACACTTCGATCTGGTCGCCTACACGCACGTCATTGTAATCTTTAACGCCGATACCGCACTCCATGCCTTGACGCACTTCGTTGACATCGTCTTTAAAGCGACGCAATGACTCCAACTCACCTTCGTAAATAACCACGTTATCACGTAATACACGAATCGGTTGATTACGTTTAACCAGGCCTTCGATAACCATACAACCGGCGATCAAGCCGATTTTCGGTGCTTTAAATACATCACGCACTTCAGCCGTACCAAGAATTTCTTCGCGCATTTCGGCAGACAATTTTCCTTCGATGGCACGTTTAACTTCATCAATTACTTCATAAATGATGCTGTAGTAATACAAACCAACACCTTCACGTTCAATTAAACGTTTAGCGGTATTGTCTGCACGCACGTTAAAGCCGAACACTAACGCATCCGATGCAATCGCCAAGTTCACATCACTTTCAGTGATGCCGCCTACGCCGCTGCTAACCACGCTAACACGCACTTCTTCGTTACTCAAATCGGTCAAGGCATTACTCAAGGCTTCGATAGAACCTTGTACGTCGGCTTTCAATACGATGTTAACCGACTTCATTTCGCCTTCAGCCATCTTGTTAAACATATTGTCTAACTTGGCACTTTGCTGACGCGCTACTTTAACTTCTTTGAACTTACCTTGACGGAACAATGCCACTTCACGCGCTTTACGCTCGTTATCAACCGTAATCATTTCGTCACCGGCTGCCGGAACACCCGACAAGCCTAAAATTTCGACCGGATAAGACGGACCTGCGCTATCAACCATCTTGCCATGTTCGTTAATTAACGCACGTACACGACCAAACTCCATACCGCATAATGCAATATCGCCTTTTTTCAAAGTACCTGACTGAACCAATACGGTTGCAACCGGGCCACGACCTTTATCCAAACGTGATTCAATCACCACGCCTTTTGCGTGACCTTCAGTCGGGGCATCCAGCTCAAGAATTTCAGCACTTAATAGAATCGCCTCTAATAACGCATCAATCCCCATGCCGGTTTTAGATGAAACCGGTACAAACTGCACATCACCACCCCAAGCTTCAGAGATAACTTCTTCATTCGCTAACTCTTGCATCACGCGGTCGGTATTAANNTTAATCCCTTCTTTATCCATTTTGGTGATCGCTACAACCATGCCGACGCCCGCCGCTTTCGCGTGCTGGATCGCTTCTTTGGTTTGCGGCATCACACCATCGTCACCGGCAACCACAATCACCACGATATCGGTTACTTTGGCGCCACGAGCACGCATCGCGGTAAACGCTTGGTGACCCGGTGTATCGATAAAGGTAATATCGCCATTCGGTGTTTCTACATGGTAGGCACCAATGTGCTGGG
>DIJW01000162.1:3213-5313 GCA_002421475.1 Thiomicrospira sp. UBA5634
CACGGTGCACAAATTCACCATGATATTCCTGCTGTAATACTTCTTCTTCCAATGCGTTTTCTTTTAACAGCACCGGCTTGTGACCCATTTCCTCAACCACAATCGCGGCAGTGTCTTGGTCAAGCACTTGGTTAATGGTCACCATGGTGCCCATTTTCATCATAAACTTGATTACTTCAGCCACTTTGACTGACATTTTGTCAGCCAATTCAGCCACTTGAATGGTTTCAGGAATAATTACGTCACGCACAACCGGGCCAACCGGTTTTTGGAAACCATGCTGATTATCTTGCGCAGACTTTTTAGTACCGAAGTGTTTTTTGCCTTTACGACGCGCTAAAGCGACTGTTTCGCTGTCGCCATCATCTGAAACCACTTTGGTTTTAATAATTTTCTTCGCTTTGGGCGGGCCGTCTTCTAACTTGCTGTCAGGAATACCTTTGCCTTTTTTGGCTTTGGCTTTTTTCTCCGCACGACTCGCTTCTTCTGCCGCCGTTAACGGAGCAACCACCACCGGCTCAACGATAGCTTCGGCAACCACCGGTTCAACGTTTGTTTCAACCACGACCGACTGATCCGCTACCGACACATCCGGTGTTTCGACAACTTCATCAATCACCGGCTCTACCACTTCTTCGGTTTCCGGCTGATTATCTTCCAGCACTGAACGTTTCACATAAGTACGCTTTTTACGCACTTCAACGTTTACCGTACGTTTGCCTGAACTGGATGACAAGTTAAGCGTTTTTACTTCTTTACGACGCAAGGTTACTTTTTGCGGCTCTTCGGTTGCATCACCGTGCAAACCTTTTAAGTAAGCCAATAAAGTACGTTTTTCATCTTCGTTAATTGCATCTTTTTCGGTTTTACCCTTAATGCCTGAAGCGTCCAACTGCGCTAATAATTTATCTACAGAAAGGTTGAGTGTTTCTGAAAACTTTAAAATTGATACATCGGCCATAATCGCCTCTCCCTTTTCCTGTTACTCGAACCATGGTGCGCGAGCTTTCATGATTAACGCTGCTGCCACTTCAGCATCTAAATCCACTAGGTCTAATAATTCATCAGTCCCTAATTCGGCTAAATCTTCTTGTGTAACCACACCTTTACCGGCCAATTGTTTTGCCATGTCTTCAGTCATACCTTCCAACGCTAACAAATCTGCCGCCGGCTCTGCTAAGGCGGTTTTTTCTTCATTTACAATCGCTTGGGTTAGTAATGCATCTTTAGCGCGCTGTTTAAGCTCATTCACTAAATCTTCATCAAAACCATCAATTTCTAACATTTCAGCAGATGGAACATAGGCCACTTCTTCAATGCTGGTGAAACCTTCGTCAACCAACAACTGCGCCAAGTCTTCATCCACTTCCAACTGCGCCACAAACAATTCAACTTGTTTGCCGGTTTCGTTTTGATGTTTTTCTTCCATCGCGGTTTTAGACATCACGTTCAATTCCCAACCAGTCAGCTCTGACGCTAAACGGATGTTTTGACCGCCTTTACCGATGGCGAGTGACAATTGATCGTCTTCTACTGCCAAATCCATTTCATGACGGTCTTCGTCTACCATGATCGAGGTGATTTCCGCCGGTGCCATAGCGTTAATAACAAACTGCGCATCATTCGGGTTCCACAAAATAATGTCGATACGTTCGCCGTTTAGTTCATTAGTGACCGCTTGAACACGACCACCACGCATACCAACACACGCGCCGATTGGATCAAGACGCGGATCGTTAGCACGTACCGCTACTTTCGCGCGGTAACCAACATCACGCGCGGCAGCCATAATGTCGATCAAATCATCACCGATTTCCGGTACTTCGATTTTGAACAACTCCATCAACATTTCTTTGCAAGCACGCGACATAAACAATTGTGGGCCGCGCGGACGGAAACTGACTTCTTTTAAATAAGCACGCACACGATCACCGATGCGGAAGTTTTCACGCGCGATCAATTCATTACGTGGGATGATTGCGTCAACGTTATCACCCATATCCAAAATCACGTCACCACGATCAATGCGTTTTACCTGGCCGGTCAAAATCTCACCGACACGGCTCGAATAATCTTCAACGACTTTCTTACGCTCTGCTG
>DIJW01000200.1:0-2082 GCA_002421475.1 Thiomicrospira sp. UBA5634
GTTTCGCCGCTTGCGCTACACTGCCGGTGGCTTCAATCGCCTGCAATAAATGCAAACGGCGCGGGCTGATTTCGCCTTCGCCGAGATGCACATGCCAAGGCGCAAAAAATTCGGGTTGGTTGGGTGAACTTGACATCAAGCTGTACTCAAGTAAATAACGATTAGCGAAATATACTTGACGCTATCTTGCTTGTCAAACCTGTTTGTCAAAGTTTTTTGCCACCACCAGGCCTGGTGGTACACTGTTGCACATTATTTGGGAGATTCCTATGACAGAAAACTCAGGCTTAAATTGGTTATTCGGTTTAGCGGCGGTGATTGTGATTTTGGCGGGTTTAAAAGCTGCTGAAACCATTACCATTCCGATTATGTTGGCGTTGTTTGTGGCGATTATCAGTACGCCGTTTTTGCGCATGTTGACGCTGCGCGGTGTGCCTTCAGGCCTGGCAGTGTTGATTGTATTGGCGGTGTTGATTGTATTTGGCGGCGGGCTGGTGATGGTGGTGAGCAGTTCAATCGACAGTTTTATGCAGCAGTTGCCGCACTATCAATCGCGTTTTAATCAGATGTTATCGAGCGCAATTCCATTGTTGGAAAGTTTGAGTATCCCGTTATCGCGCGATATGTTGATGGAGCATATAAATCCCTCTAATCTGATGACGACATTCGGTAAAGCTTTATCGGCGGTGAGTGCGTTGTTGACCAATGTGTTTTTAGTGGTGTTTATTGTGATTTTCTTATTGTTGGAGGAGGCCAGTTTTCCGCGCAAATTACAAGCCGCGATGCCGGATGCTCGCCTGACGTTAGATACCGCCAGCGGTTTTGCCGCACGCGTGAATAAGTATCTATTGATCAAAACCATTATTAGCGTGATCACCGGGGTGTTGGTGACTTTATGGTTGTGGGTTTTAGGTGTCGATTTTCCGGTGTTGTGGGGTCTGGTGGCGATGCTGATGAACTTTATCCCGAATGTCGGTTCGCTGATTGCTGCGGTTCCGGCGATTTTATTGGCATTGATTCAACTTGGCTTCGGGGATGCGATGCTGGTGGCGCTGGGTTATGTGGTGATTAACGTGGTAATGGGTAATTTAATTGAACCGCGTTATATGGGTAAAGGGCTGGGGCTATCGCCGCTGGTGGTGTTTTTATCGTTGATTTTATGGGGCTGGTTGTTTGGTCCGGTGGGGATGTTCTTGTCAATTCCGTTGACGATGATTGTCAAAATCGGCCTAGAACAATATGAAGGCACGCGCTGGATTGCGATTATGCTCGGCAACGATGCACCGCAAATAGACGAGCAAAAACAAACAGTAGCATCATAAACATAATTCAGCGCACCACCAGGCCTGGTTATCACACTCTTGTCATACTGAGCCAGAGGCGAAGTATCTCGTATTTAACAGTTATGTTAGAGATGTTTCGCAAGGCTCAACATGACAGCTTAAGATCAAGCACCAGGCCTGGTGCTGCGCCTAGTTACTTTATTTAAGCCATTTTTTGAGATAAAACCCGGTGTGTGATTCTGGGTTATTGGCAACATCTTCCGGTGTGCCGGTGGCAATGATTTGACCGCCACCACCGCCGCCTTCCGGCCCAAGATCAACAACCCAGTCGGCGGTTTTAATCACATCAAGATTGTGTTCGATAATCACAATCGTGTTGCCGCGATTACGTAATTCGTAAATCACCTGCATGAGTTGTTCGATGTCGTGGAAATGTAAACCGGTGGTTGGTTCATCCAAAATATACAAGGTATTGCCGGTATCGCGTTTAGAGAGTTCTTTCGACAGTTTAACGCGCTGCGCTTCACCGCCCGACAGCGTTGTGGCGCTTTGGCCGAGTTTGATATAACCCAAGCCGACATCCATTAAGGTTTGCAGTTTGCGCGCCAACGCGGGAATGGCGTCAAAAAACGCCAGTGCGTCTTCTACCGTCATTTCTAAAATGTCGTGAATGGTTTTGCCTTTGTAGACGATTTGCAGGGTTTCGCGGTTGTAACGCTGACCATGACACACATCACACGGCACATAAATATCTGGTAAAAAGTGCATTTCGACTTTTAATACGCCATCACCTTGGCAG
>DIJW01000200.1:2183-3175 GCA_002421475.1 Thiomicrospira sp. UBA5634
TCGCCGGATTGGAGCGCGGCGTGCGTCCAATGGGGCTTTGGTCGATATTCACCGCTTTGTCGAAGTGGTTGAGGCCTTCAACCTTGTCATACGGTGCGGGTTCCATCATCGCGCCATTGAGTTCATTGGCGGTGATTTTGCTCAGGGTTTCGTTAATTAAGGTTGATTTGCCTGATCCCGATACACCGGTGATACAGGTTAATAATCCGGCCGGAATTTCTAAGGTTACATTTTTTAGGTTGTTGCCTTTTGCGCCGATAATCCGTAGCCAATTTTCGCTCGGTTTTAGGCGGGTATCCGGCACTGAAATTTTGCGCACACCGCGTAAATATTGGCCGGTGAGTGATTGCGGATTATTGGTGACTTCGTCCGGTGCNNCTGTGCCTTGCGCCATAATGCGCCCGCCGTGAATACCTGCTCCGGGGCCGATGTCGAGTACATAGTCAGCTGCGCGGATGGCGTCTTCGTCATGTTCGACCACAATCACGGTATTGCCGAGGTCACGCAAATGGGTGAGGGTTTTTAACTAACGGTCGTTATCGCGTTGGTGCAAACCAATCGAAGGTTCGTCCAATACATACATGACACCCACCAGGCCTGCACCAATCTGGCTGGCGAGGCGAATACGCTGTGCTTCGCCGCCGGATAAGGTATCGGCGCTGCGATCCAGTGTCAGATAATTCAAACCGACATTCACTAAAAACGATAAGCGCTGGCGTACTTCTTTCACAATCGGTGCGGCGATTTGGCCTTTTGAACCCGGTAACGTTAAGGTGTCAAAAAAGTCATATAACTCACCGACTGAGCGGTGGGTTAAGTTGGGTAACGAAACATCGGCGACAAACACATGGCGTGCGGCTTCATTAAGGCGTTCGCCATGACAGGTTTTACACGGCGTGGTGACGCGGTATTTATCCAACTCATCGCGCACGGTTTTGCTGTCGGTTTCGCTGTAGCGGCGTTCCATATTTGGCAACACGCCTTCAAAACGG
>DIJW01000102.1 GCA_002421475.1 Thiomicrospira sp. UBA5634
AACTAGACATGGTGAACGGCTACCTCAAGGTGCAAAGCGGCTTACAAGGCAACGCTACCGCAACCAGTATTGAAGGTGTATTTGCAGCCGGAGACGTAATGGATCAAATATACAAACAAGCCATCACTTCAGCCGGTGCAGGCTGTATGGCAGCATTAGATGCCGAACGTTATTTAGAAGATAAAGGCATCGCTTAACCCATTGCTTAAAGTGGTGCAAGGCGCACCACTTTAAACAAAAACGCTGTCAAAAAATCCACTTAAAAACCGAACTTTTTAAAAAAATATCACTAACAAATTGAAATGTAACTAGATTTAGTTAACTTTCACACTCCATGCTTCAGTATAAAAATTTTAAATACTCTATCTAAAATTTTTATGCCAATTACCAGCCATTATCAACCCATCATCAGCTTACCGCATCGGCGTGTTGTCGGTTACGAAGCATTGTTACGCGCCAAACGCAGTGATGGCTCTTTTTGCCCACCTTTAGAAGCTTTTGACCATGCACGTGAACAAGGACGTGTCGAACAATTTGATCGGTTATGTATTGCCAGCCACATCAAACACTTTGCTGATCTGCGCCGTGTAGACCAATGGTTATTTATTAACCTCAACAGTGACAGCATTCACCCCGGTAACCAACGTGCCGAACTCATCCACAAACTGCTTAAAAAACAACACCTTCGCCCGCAAAACATTGTGCTTGAAATCCTTGAAGATGCCGCAAAAGATGACTCACAACTAAAAGAATTCGTCCAATATTATCGTGACAGCGGTTTCTTAATTGCGATTGATGACTTTGGTACCGGCCATTCAAACTTTGATCGCGTGTGGGAGCTGAAACCCAATATCGTCAAACTTGATCGTTCCATGTTAGTCAACGCACGAAACAATCCTGGACGACAACGTTGGCTAACGCGCTGCATTGCGTTATTACGAGAAACCGGTGCACTCATTATTGTTGAGGGGGTAGAAACCCATGATGATGCCCTGCTCGCCATTGATTCAGATGCGGATCTTGCACAGGGTTATTTATTTGCCAAACCGAGTGCTTCAGGCAGCCACGACCAGGCCTGGTTGTTGGATGAATTACAAAAACTCCATCACAAAAGTTTATATGACCAAAGTGAAAGATTTCGCCAACACACACAAAAAAAACTGGAACTAAAAAACAGCGTACTGGAAGCGGCACAAGCCATTGCACAAGGCATCGACTTTAACACCGCCACCAACCAGTTATTGCAACATAGTGCAGTAGAGCGTTTGTATTTATTAAATAGTGAAGGGATACAAATTGTCGAAAGTTTAGTGGCGCAACACGCCAAACAAGATATTTCTCAAACCTATGCGCCGTTAAGTCGCAGTGATGGCGCCTTATGGGCACGGCGTGCTTATTTTCGTAACGCGATGGAATACCCGGAACAAGTTCAACTTTCTGCGCCTTATATTGGCCTGCCAAATGCCAATTTAAATATCACGCTTTCCAAAGCCCTATGTCGAGTTTATTCCGCAGAAAAAAACGTACTTTGTGTCGATATTGACGCCCAATATCTAACCGAATAACCATAACAATAATAGAAGAACAGGTTTTTTATGACTGACACTAATAAACAATTTAAGTATTACACCCAATATTTACCAGAAGTAAAACGCTACCTTAGCCAACTTGAGGAACAAGATTTATGGTGGACCACCGTCGCAATGGTCGGAAAAATCAATAATGAAAACATTGATCCGCAGTTGCTGGTATCGATTGTAGATACACAAAAAGAATTCCAACATTTACGTGACATGATGATCGAAGCCTTAATTTCACGTTACCTAAATCAAGCCAACAGTGAAGTGATTCTTAAAGCGCAAGCGACCATCGACATGCTTAACCGCAACCTTTTTGAGCGTACGGCGGATGTCGGTTTCCTCGCCACCGATGATGATTTGGTCAGTTATATGGCCTGTGCAAATCCAACCGAATCACAACAAACCTTTATCGAACAACGTTTGCGCGAATATGTCGATAAATACACTGTTTATGAAGATATTGCCCTGATCAAACCCGATGGTCAAATTAGCGCAAAACTCAATCCAAAAAATACGGCACAACACATTAACGACACATTATTGCATGATGCCTTAACCGGCCAGCACGACTATATCGAAGTGTATCGCCATAGCGATATTTTCCCGCACAACAAAAAAAGCCTGATTTACGCCAAACGTATCATCCAGCAAGATGGCGCGCATCATAAAGTTTTAGGTGTGCTTTGCTTAAGTTTCCGCTTTGATCAAGAAATGGCGCTGATTTTTGAAACCTTAAACAGCCTTGATGAAGCCTATCAAATTTTATTACTCGATGAACAGGGTGAAGTGCTGGCATCTGACTGCCCTAAACAGCATCCCGTTGGGCAGAAGCTGTCTGCACCGGCTTTAACTGCTAAACCGACCAACCATAACAACAGTCTGCAATTTTATGCGCGCACTAAAGGTTACGAAGGTTTTATGGGTTTACCTTGGTTTAGTTATATTAATGTTGAAAACAAAATCGCGTTTGCGGAAAAATCCGCCGATATTGATGACAGCATGTTTACCATTTCCGCCGATTCACCGCTTTATTTGGCCGAATTGGAAGAGACTAATCTCAAAGTCAGCACCCTGCTGCTCATTGTGATTCTTAACGGCAAAATGACCTCACTCAAAAAAGACGTCAAAGCATTTTTACCGATTTTGGATAGTTTCCAAGGCATCAGTCGTGATATTGCCGCAATTTTTAATGATTTTATCCATCACATACACCAAGTATTAATTAATACCGTACAAGATAAAGTACGTTTTAGCGCCACATTGGCGGCAGAAATAATGGATCGAAACCTCTATGAACGTGCCAACGATTGTCGCTGGTGGGCGTTAAATTCAAGTTTCCGCCAATACTTATCGCGCCACGATAACGGCCAGGCCTTAACGGAATCGGATGCGCACGAGCTACATAAAATTCTCAAATACATCAACCAGTTATATACCGTTTACACCAATATCCTGTTATATGACCGTAAAGGCACAATTTTAGCCGTGTCTAATCCGACCGAACTGGAGTTAGTCGGGAGTTCAATCGGTCAATTACGTGATGTTCAAAATTGTATGCAGCTTCACAGCACACAAGATTACTGTGTATCTGAGTTTGAAAATTCCAAGTTATACCAACAACGCCCAACCTATATTTATCATGCCGCAGTTAAAGACTGGGACAACCTCAATAAAAACGTCGGCGGAATTGCTTTGGTGTTTGATAGTGAGCCGCAATTTGCCGCGATGCTGAATGATACTGAACCGCAATATCTGAACAAAGCCATTCAACAAACCTCGTTTAGTATGTTTGTGCAGCTTGACGGCACAATTGTGTCCAGTAGTCATGCAGATTTCAGCGCCGGAGAAACGCTATCTTTACCACGTCAACTTACCGAGTTTGTGGCGGGTGAATCCGGTACGTTAGGCTGGAAAATTAATGGCAAAAACTATGTGGTGGGTTATCAAATGAGCAAGGGGTACCGCGAATATAAAACCAGTGATGG
>DIJW01000206.1 GCA_002421475.1 Thiomicrospira sp. UBA5634
TATCTGCCCATGGATCTTCTTCCATCTGCTTCAAGCCCAACGATACGCGATTACGTTCTTTGTCGAACTTCAATACTTTTACTTCAATCTCATCGCCAACTTGGACGATTTCTGAAGGATGGTTAACACGGCGCCATGCCATGTCAGTAATATGCAATAGACCATCTACGCCGCCCAAATCAATGAACGCACCGTAGTCGGTAAGGTTCTTAACAATACCTTTAAGGGTTGAACCTTCTTCCATGTTAGACAATAGAGCTTCACGTTCTGCGCTGCTTTCTTGTTCGATGACCGCGCGGCGTGATACCACAACGTTATTACGTTTACGGTCAATCTTAACCAACTTCAACTCGATTTCTTTGCCTTCAAGGAAGCCGAAATCACGGATAGGACGTGTGTCAACCAACGAACCTGGCAAGAAGCCACGTACGCCTTCAACATCAACCGTCAAGCCACCTTTAACTTTGCCGGTAACCAAACCAATAACAGTTTCGTTTTTCTCAACAGCCGTTTCAAGGCGATCCCATGTTTTCGCACGTTTTGCTTTTTCACGTGATAAACGTGTTTCACCAAAACCGTCTTCTAAAGACTCAAGACAAACCTCGACTTCATCACCGACGGCAACTTCTAAGACGCCGTTAGCATCTTCAAATTGCTTTCTAGGGATAGCTGATTCAGACTTCATGCCTGCATCAACCATAACGGTTTCTTTGTCGATGCCGACAACAGTACCAATAATTAAAGCACCGGTTTGAAAACGGTCGAGTTGAAGAGATTCTTCAAATAGCTGCGCAAAAGTTTCATTCATGAATGGAATACCAAATTAATTTACAAAACCGAAACCTGTACTAAATTGGGGTATGTAGTCAGTGTCGGGTCAGTTAGTCTAGGTTGATTCCCCAATAATCAACCGATTTATTACATTCCGCGTTTATACAGAATTTCTTTAGCTTTATCAAGGACTTGATCAATATTCAACTGACTTGTATCAATGACAATAGCATCATCCGCAGGTATTAATGGCGCAACAGCACGATTACGATCGCGCTCGTCACGTTCAATAATGTCTTGGGTAATTTGGTGCATATTAGCAGTAACACCTTGATTTTTCAACTGGTTAACACGTCTTTCTGCACGAACTTCTGCGCTAGCGGTTAAAAATAACTTAAGTTGAGCTTGTGGAAACACTACTGTTCCCATATCGCGCCCATCCGCCACCAGGCCTGGTTGTTGCGCAAAGTCCTTCTGACGCTGCAATAATGCCGCTCTCACTTCAGGTATCGCTGCCACTTGCGAAGCTATCGCCGCCACTTCTTCCGTGCGGATTAAACGGCTAATATCCTTCGTCTCAAACAGAACCTTACCGTCCGCAAAAACGACCGGCAATTTTTCAGCCAACGCCACCAGGCCTGGTAGGTCATAAAGTTCAATGCCTTTTTCGACCACACCATAAGCCAAGGTGCGGTAAATCGCCCCGCTATCTAAAAAATGAAAGCCGGTATGTTGGCACAACAGTTGTGCCAATGTGCCCTTTCCGACACCGCTCGGCCCATCAACGGCAATAATTTTGACAGTCATTAAAATTACGCCTCCTCTGACCGTACATTCAATCCAACAGCGTTAGCCAACTCAATAAAACGCGGGAAAGACGTATTAACGTTAGCACAATCCTCTATTTGAATCGGTGCAACCGCGGTTAAACCTGCCACCGTCATCGCCATCGAAATACGATGGTCGTGATGACTGATAATTTGGGCATTTTGTGCTGATTGCTTGCCGCCGTTAATAATCATGCCGTCTTCAGTCGGTTGAGCATCAATCCCAACCGCATGTAACGCATCGGCCATAACCTGAATTCGATCTGACTCTTTAACCCGCAACTCTTCCGCGCCGGTCAACACTGTTTTACCTTGTGCAGCAGAGGCGGCAACAAACAATACCGGAAATTCATCAATTGCTAACGGCACTAAATGTTCAGGAATTTGAATACCTTTTAACGGTGCGTAGCGTACGTGAATATCGGCTACCGGCTCACCACCGACTTCGCGCTCATTTTCAAGCGTTAAATCCGCACCCATTAAACGTAAAATATCAATAATGCCGGTACGAGTCGGGTTAATACCAACGTGTTCAATCACCAAATCCGACCCTTTCGCAATCGACGCCGCCACCATATAAAACGCTGCCGACGAAATATCCGAAGGCACATCAATATGAGTTGCCGTTAGCTTACCGCCACCCTTCACCCGTACTTCAGTAGCAAGCTCATCCAGTTTAGTAACATTCACCTCATAACCAAACCCGCGTAGCATGCGTTCAGTGTGATCACGTGTTGGTGCCGGCTCAACAACTCGTGTCTCACCTTCTGCGTACAAACCCGCCAAAATCACGCACGACTTAACTTGAGCACTGGCCATTGGCAAAGTGTAATCAATCGCTTTGAGTGATGTCGCGCCATGAATATGCAACGGAGGCAAGCCTTTATCCGCGCTGTCAATTTTTGCGCCCATCAAAGTCAGCGGATCAATCACACGCTTCATCGGACGTTTACTTAATGATGCATCGCCGGTTAATTCGCAATCAAAACTTTGGCCGGCAATAATGCCTGACAATAAACGCATTGATGTGCCGGAGTTGCCCATATTTAAAGGATGAGACGGTGCTTTTAAACCTTTTAAGCCAACACCTTGAATTGTTACCTTACCTTGGTGCGGCCCATCAATCTTGACCCCCATTGCTTGAAAAGCTTTAAGGGTTGCCAAGCTGTCTTCCCCTTCTAAAAAGCCGGTCACTGTTGTTGTGCCTTCAGCAATTGAGCCCAGCATAATGCTGCGATGAGAAATAGATTTGTCGCCAGGAACACGAATACGACCTTTTAAAGCGCCGCCGGGTTGAACAATAAAACGAATATTTTTCATAGAATTAACTAACTTTTTAAAATTGTTTGTAAGGTTTATTTAAACGCATTATTTATTAACAATGTGTCTATCGCGTGCCGATTTTGCTGCAGAAAATAAATCAAATAACGCAGGCGCATCTTGCTTTTCAATTAACTGGGTTAAACGTGTTAACTCAGTTTGGTATTCTTTTAACCATTTAACAATCGCACTTGAATTATGCACAGCAATGTCTCGCCACATGGTGGCATCACTGGAAGCGATCCGCGTAAAATCGCGGAAACCGCCGGCAGTATATTGAAATACATTACCTAACTCAGAATGTTCATTCAGCATATCCACCAATGCAAACGCCAACATATGCGGTAAGTGGCTAGTAGCGGCGAAAATTTCATCATGAAACTGCGCAGTCATGACCGATACATTTGCGCCAACGGCTGACCATAAAGTTTGAACCAATTCAAGCGCTTGCGTATCAGTATGATCATTTGGCGTAAGGATAACCCGATGGTTGACATACAAATCCGCTTCAACTGCTTCAACACCGCTTTTTTCACGCCCGGCAATCGGATGTCCCGGCACAAATAAACGCGGACAAAAACCTAATGTCTGGGTCACATCTGCGATTACGCTGCCTTTTGCGCTGCCAACATCGGTCACAATCGTGTGGTCAGCTAAATAAGGCTGCATTCGTGCATACAACTCACCAATGACACCGATAGGTACCGATAAAACAACCAAATCTGCATCACTCACGGCTTTTGCCAAATCGATTTCAAAACGATCAATCACACCAAGCTCAACCGCTTTATGTAAGTTTTCCACCCGATGACCAAAACCGACAACTTCCTCAACCAAGCCCAGTTGTTTGAGTTTTAATGCAAACGATCCGCCAATGAGGCCAACGCCGACAATGACTAAACGCTTAATTTTCATGCGTTATGCACTCGTTTTAATGCATCAATAAAATGTTGGTTTTCTTGCTCACTGCCGATTGATACGCGCAAAAATTCGGTTAAACCATAATTGGCTACCGGTCTGACAATCACGCCCTGCTGTAATAAACGTTGGTTCAAAGCCATGGCATCCTGACCAAATTGCACACACACAAAGTTGCCTTCAGACGGGATAAATGCAATATTCATCTGGGTTAACGTCTGACAAATCTGTTGTTTACCCGCGCAGTTTAAAGCTACTGTTTGTTGCAGAAAGTCTTGGTCTTTTAACGCCGTTGCAGCGGCCACTTGCGCTATATGATTAACATTAAACGGTGCACGTAACCGATTGATATACGAAATAATTTCTTCACTCGCAACCATATAACCAACACGCAGCGACGCCAAACCATAAGCTTTTGAAAACGTACGACTTAACACCAAATTTTGGTAACGGCTTAGGTAATCCATGCCATTGGCATAATCCGCGCGTTCTACATACTCCAAATAGGCTTCATCTAACACCACAATAACCTGCGGCGGAATTTTCGCCATAAAGGTTTCCCACTGATCCCGACCAAACAAGGTACCGGTCGGGTTATTTGGGTTAGCCACATAAATAAGTTTGGTTTTAGTCGTGACCGCCGCACCCATTGCGTTCAAATCATGACCAAAATCTTTTGCAGGCACTTCTACGAAATTAGCACCGACAATTTGCGCGGTAATCGGATACACCGCAAAACCATATTGCGAATAAATAATTTCATCGCCTGGCCCGGCAAATACACGGCCAATTAATTCCAACAATTCATTTGAACCATTGCCAACCGCAACTTGACTCATCGGAACAGATAAAAACTCACTTAGCACTTGGCGTAAAAAGAACGCGTTGCCATCCGGATAACGTCCGATGTCTTTCAGTGCCTGCTCAATAGCGGCTAACACTTTTGGGCTTGCGCCTAATGGGTTTTCGTTCGAAGCCAATTTGCTGATATGCGTTAAGCCCAACTCGCGCTGTAATTCGCTAATAGGTTTGCCTGGTGTATAGGGTTGAATCTGCTGAATTTGTGGTTGAATCTGTTGATTAAACAAAGCGCTCATGCGGAATTACTCAAGACTGGTTAGTAAATAGGGGTTAATCGCTTAATCAAGCGGTGATACAGGGTAAGAACCCAGCAATTTGAAGAACGAAGCGTGTTGCTTCACCTCTTCCAAAGCTTCAGCCACTCTCGGCTCTGATTGATGACCGGCAATATCAATAAAAAACACATAATCCCATTTTTTATTGCTTGAAGGGCGTGACACAATTCGCGTCATACTAATGCTACGTTTAGCAAAACTCGACAAAATATCAAATAACGCACCAGCACGATTCGGCATGGACAGCACCAAAGCCGTTTTATCCTCACCGCTTGGTGCAGGAAGCTCAGCACCCAGCACCCAAAACTTAGTGGTATTGTCACGCACATCTTCAATATGCGATTTCAAGATGTTGAGTTCATATAACACCGCTGCCTGTTCAGACGCAATGGCCGCAAGCGAAGCATCAGACTGCGCCATTTTGGCTGCCAACGCATTGGAATCGACAGCTTCTAATGACACGCCCGGTAAATTGTTTTTTAGCCAAGTACGGCACTGGCCCAAAGCTTGCGCATGCGCCACCACTTTTTTCACCATCGTTAAATCCGTTGCTTTAGATAATAAACAATGATGAATGGCTAAATCGACTTCACCGGTAACTTGCAGGCGTGTTTGAATCAAATTATCTTGAGTGGCATTCACCACACCTTCAGTTGAGTTCTCAACCGGCACAATGCCATAGTTCGCCAGACCGGTTTCTACCGCTTTAAAAACATCTTCGATAGTTGATACAGCATAAGGCTGCACAAACGAACCAAACTGTTTTAACGCCGCCGCATGGGTATAACTGCCTTCTGGCCCCAAATAAGCGACTTTCATCGGTTGCTCTAACGCCAAACAAGCCGACATAATTTCACGGAACAAACGCGCCATATCATTATCAGATAACACGCTATCATTGCGCGCTTTTACCGCACGCAACACCTGTGCTTCACGCTCTGGCCGATAAAAAACCGCATGGACTTGACCACCCTGGGTTTTAATGTCGGCTACTTTTTGCGCACAACGCGCACGTTGCGAAATTAGCTGTTGAATTTGTGCATCTATCGCATCAATTTCATTACGAATTTCGGTCAACTGCGCTTTTTCTTGATCCGCGTTTAAAGACATGCCAAATCCTTAAGCGTGGCGCTGTGCAAAGTCTTGCATAAAGGCAATCAGCGCATCCACGCCCTCTTCCGGCATGGCGTTATAAATGCTTGCACGCATACCACCAACAATTTTGTGGCCTTTCAGATTTAATAAACCGGCTTTTTTCGACTCTTCGAGGAACAATCCATCCAAGCTCGAATCCTTTAAAGTAAACGGCACATTCATCCAAGAACGCTGACTGACTTCAACCGGATTATGATAAAAAGGATTAGCATCAATCGCAGCATAAAGCTTTTTCGCTTTGTTTTCATTGTGTTGCGCCATCGCAGCAACACCGCCTTGTGCTTTAATCCACTCAAACACCAGGCCTGCTAAATACCAAGCATAGGTTGGCGGAGTGTTATACATTGAATCGTTATCCGCCGTGATCTGCCAATTCATTAAAACCGGCGTAATATCCCGTGCTTGACCCAATAAATCTTCCCGCACAATCACAATCGCCAAACCAGCCGGGCCGATATTTTTCTGTGCTCCAGCGTAAATCACACCAAACTTCGATACATCTACCGGACGCGACAAAATGGTCGAAGACATATCAGCAATTAATGGCACATCACCCACATCCGGAATCTCTAAAAACTCAACACCACCGATGGTTTCGTTTGGCGTGTAATGCAGATATTTCGCGTTCGGCGACAACTTCCACTCACTACGATCCGGAATACGCTGATGATTTTCGCACACCACATTGACATCAACATAACGGCGCGCTTCTTTGATTGCTTTATCTGACCAAACACCGGTATTAATGTAATCAACCACATCACCAGGCCTGGTTAAATTCAACGGAATAGCACTGAACTGCAACGATGCACCGCCGTGTGTAAACAGCACTTTATAATTATCAGGAATCGCCATAATTTCGCGCAAAGTTTGTTCTGCATGCTGCGCCATCGCCATATATTCTTTTGAGCGATGACTCATTTCCATTACCGACATACCGGTATTGTTCCAGTTCAGCATTTCTTTTTGCGCTTGCAGCATCACTGGTTCGGGCAACATTGCCGGGCCAGCACTGAAATTATAAGCTCGTGTCATTCAGGGACTACTCCGAATTATTTGTCGTCTGTTGTATCTATTGAATCGAGTTGGAAATCATCTGCGTCATCCGCACTTTCAGCCGTCTCGTCCGAAGACTCGTTGACAGCTTCGACTACGTCAGAGGTTTCAGCTAATGGAGCTGTCACAATATTACCGTCTTCATCAAGTAGCTCTTCTTCATCAGATGCGCTCACTAAAGCTAAGCCCACCACGAGCTCATCTTTACCAACATTGATGAGCTTCACACCTTGGGTGTTACGTCCGACCACTGAAATTTCGCTAACACGTGTTCTGACCAAGGTGGCCTTATTGGTAATCAATACCACTTCTTGATCCGGTGTGGCGTTTAATGCCGCGACCACTTTGCCGTTACGTTCAGAGGTTTTGATCGAAATTACACCCTGACCACCACGGTTAATAGTTGAATAATCGTCTACCGGTGTACACTTACCGAAACCGTTTTCGGTTGCAGTCAGAATTAACGTATCCGGCATCGCAATTTGCATACTGATCACTTTTTGACCAGCCGCTAACTTCATACCGCGCACACCACAGGCCTGGCGACCCATCACACGCACATCCGACTCTTTAAAACGAATGGCTTTACCACCATCGGCAAACAACATTACATCTTGATTGCCATTGGTTAACGCCGTGCCGACCAACTCATCACCGTCTTTTAAATCGACCGCGATAATACCGTTGGCACGTGGGCGTGAGAAATCGGACAAACGTACCCGTTTAACGGTCGCGTGTTTGGTGGCCATAAACACATAATGTTCATCGTCAAATTCTTTCACCGGCAGAATCGCCGAAATGCTTTCACCTTCTTCAAGCGGGAACACGTTTACAATCGGTTTACCACGCGCACCACGGCTCGCCAACGGCAACTGCCAAGTTTTCTGCCAGTACAATTTGCCGCGGTTTGAGAAGCACAGCAGCATATCGTGCGTGCTGGCGACTAAAATCTGTCCGACTTCGTCTTCTTCTTTCATCGCCGTTGCTGATTTGCCACGTCCACCGCGTTTCTGCGCACGATAGTCACTTAACGGCTGCGTTTTGATATAACCGTCTTGCGACAAGGTAACGATGCGATCTTCAACTGCAATTAAATCTTCTTCATCCAAATCAACATAACTATGGTCGATTTCGGTACGACGTGCATCACCGTAAAGTGTTTTGATTTCAACTAACTCTTCACGCACCACTTCCGTCAAACGATCAGGATTACGCAAGATTTCAAGGAACTCGATAATCTTTTCAATTAACGCTTTATATTCTTCAAGGATTTTGTCCTGCTCTAAGCCGGTTAAACGGTTTAGACGCATATCCAAAATCGCTTGCGCTTGCACAGGTGACAAACGGTAGATTGCGCCGTTAATACCAAACTGTTCTTCCAACTCTTCTGGGCGCGTATCACTGGCTTCAACACGCTCCAATAACTGCAGCACATTACCGGCCGGCCAATCACGCTCTAAAATACGTTCTTTCGCGATTTGTGCGGTAGCAGATGACTTGATTAACTCAATCATTTCATCAATATTGCTTAACGCAACCGCCAAACCTTCCAATAAATGGGTTTTTTCACGCGCTTTGCGCAATTCATAAATCGTACGACGTGTTACCACTTCGCGGCGATGACGCACAAACGCCTCAATGATTTCGCGTAAACTCAACAATTTAGGCTGGCCGTTAATTAACGCCACCATATTGATACCGAATACACTTTGCATCGCAGTCAATTTGTATAGGTTATTCACCATCACTTCCGGCACTTCACCGCGGCGCAATTCAATCACAATCCGCATACCGTCTTTGTCAGACTCATCGCGGATATCGGAGATGCCCTCGACCTTTTTCTCATTAACCAGCTCGGCGATCCGCTCCTGCAATGTTTTCTTGTTGACCTGGTACGGCAGCTCGTCAATCACGATGGACTGTCGGTTGCCACGATCGAAATCCTCGAAGTGTGTCTTGGCGCGCATGATGACGCGACCACGGCCTGNNGCATACCGTCTTTGTCAGACTCATCACGTAATGCGGTAATGCCTTCGACTTTCTTTTCTTTCACCAACTCAGCGATACGTTCAATCAGCTTAGCTTTGTTTACCTGATAAGGAATCTCACTGACAATAATGGTTTGTTTGCCCGACTTATCCGTTTCGATGAAATAACGTGCGCGAATTTGTACACGTCCACGCCCAGTTTCATAGGCTTCACGAATACCGCGTGTTCCATTAATAATGCCTTGTGTGGGGAAATCCGGTCCCGGAATGTATTCCATCAAACCGGCAACATCAATATCCGGATTTTCAATCAACGCCAAACAGGCATCAATGGTTTCCGTTAAGTTGTGCGGTGGAATGTTGGTC
>DIJW01000089.1:0-10400 GCA_002421475.1 Thiomicrospira sp. UBA5634
CAATTTTATGGCTGGCTTGACGGATCTCACTCATTGATTCAATGGTAGTGCGCATGATTTTTGCACCCTCTTCCGCCTGTGAGCGCGAACCAATTGATAACTGATTAGCCGAACGGGCATTATCAGTTGTTTGTTTCAACGCTGAAGTGATGTGAGCCATCGTTGCAGTGGTTTGCTCCAATGATGCCGCTTGACGCTGGGTGCGAGAATTTAAGTCTTGGCTACCCTGATAAATCTGATTTACATTTTCTAATAAACTATGCACACCCTGTGAAGTTTGAGCAATCAACTGCGCAATATTTTTTAACGAACCATTTAATTGATCAGCTAAAACACCAAACTGCCCCTCATAATGCCCCTTGACACTTTGGGTCAAATCTCCAAGAGACAAAGCGTTGACTACTTCACCAATCTCACTGAGTGCATGAGCGGTTTGTTCAATGCGACCATTTACACTTTCAGCCAAAAGCTTCAAATCGCCATAGGAAGTCACTTGAACACGCTGACTAAAGTCCCCTCTCGCCATATGCGATAACACCCGATTAACATCTTCAATCGTGTCGTGCATCGAACTCATAGCAGCATCTACCTGTTGGCGAATATCACCGGTAACCTGATCACTCATTCGCACGCTAAAGTCGCCTTCATGTAATCCCTTCACAACTTGCATTAACTCTCGCATCGTTGTGTCAACACTGCGTGTTGACTGATTAACCGCATCTTTTAATTCAGCCAAGTCACCATGTAAATTGCCCTGCATCCGCTGTGAAAAATCACCTATCGCAACAGCATGCATTACCCGATTACTTTCTTGCAACGTATCCTGCATCAAACCGATCAACTCATTAATCGCACGCGCTGACGCGGCAATCTCATCTTGTCCCTTCACCGGAATTCGTACACTAAAATCACCCTGTTGACGAATCTGAGCCACCACTTTACGCATTTGTTCCAAAGGACTGATTGAGCGACTCAAAATTAGCCAGGTAAGCCATAAAACAATCCCTAACCACAGCAGTGTAGCGAAAACTCCAAACCAAAACTGGGAATCACTGGCTCGATAAGATTCCGTATCATCAGAAGAGGTCACTAAATAGCCAATCAGTTGATTTTTATAGTCAAATAATGGCTGCGTAACCACGTTAAACTCATGTTGCGCCAAACTCATACGATAAATTTCAAATCGACTTAAATTAAGCTTTTCCCGCGCAATAAAATCACTTAACGCATCACTACTTTGTGCAAGTAATTGAAATGTTTCTGCATACAATGCCCAATCACTCTGGCTAATTGTCTGAAAACTGGCCATAGCTTTCGACATTTTCATCGCCATATCAATAACGGCAATTGGTTTACCACGCTGTGTCAACGGAAAAACCAAGTGAACTTCCGGCTCGGCATCTCCAACGCGTTCAACACCACTGACTATTTGCATTTTTTCTAACGATTCGCGTGCTAACTCTAAGGGATAAATCCCTTTTTCAGATGAATCTCGTGAATAAAGCAGCGAGCCATCTAATGCCAACAAACGTAAGTTGGTTGTAACACCTGTCGCCTCGAGGCGGTTGCCGGTAGGAAAAATACGTTGACGAATTAATTCTCGGTCATTAGTTAAAATTCCACTGATTAAACGTGAATCACGTGTGGTGAAAATAATATTTTCTTCCATTTTAGAAATAGCATGGGTAAACAACCCAGAAGAAACTGCCGTTGCTTTGGTAGATAACGCGTTTAGCACCTGTGCTTGTTTCTGATTTAACATCGCATTGGTTACTGCAATCAAAATAAACACCGTCACCATAATTGCGGCCACAATAAACACAGCTAATTTGCGTTTAACGGAAATAAACAGCATGAGTAAACCCTTTTTTATTATTTAATACAATTATTCGTAGGGATATTTGGCATTTTTCCAGGCAGGAAAACCATCGCGGAAATAATAAACGTTACTAAAACCCCAGCTGACCAGATCACGCGCTAAATCGGCCGCACGTAAACAATTCTCGGCATTGCAATATGCCACGATGGGAGCATCAAAACGACCTGTGGCCGCTAAAGCTGTATCTGCGTTATATTCAGGACTTTTGGAAACCATATGTAATGCCCCTGGGATACGGCCTGCATCCCAGTCAGCATTACTACGCGGGTCAATACACAACACGCCTTGCATCCACAGTTCTTTAACTTGCTGAACATTCACCGATTTCGCACCGGGAACCTCTAGAGGGGAAACTTTACTGGCTTGAGCGGCTGTCAAACCAAGACTGATAAAACACGATATTAATACCACGCAAACTTTTTTCACTATTATTGACCCCTTTTATTATGCCTTCTTCATCACTAATGTAGATAAGCTTAAGTAAAGCTGCCAATCAACTGTTTTTATCACCACATTAAACTCGACTATCACCTAAGTTTAACGATATAAACGATGGTAAGTACCCTCAAGCTGAATCAGCTCATCATGATGACCGCTTTCGATAATTCGCCCATCTTCAAATACCAAAATCCGGTCCGCCTGCCGAATAGAGCTTAAACGNNTATCAAGGTGGTTCGTCCAACGAAGAATGGCGCCAAATCCTCGTACAATTTGCGCTCCGTTTCCATATCTAATGCAGAAGTTGCCTCATCCATAATCACCACTTTCGGATTCTGCAAAATCATCCGTGCAATTGCTAAACGCTGACGTTGACCGCCGGATAACTTAATGCCATTACGCCCTACCAAGGTATCCAGCTGTAACTCCAAAGCACGCACGGTATCAGCCAACTGCGCCATTTCCAATGCTTGCCATAAAACCTCATCCACCAAATCGCGACCAAGGGTTAAGTTAAAACGAATACTTTGATTAAATAACATCGGGGTTTGTAAAACGGTGGCGACTTGCTCGCGCACTTGTTCATAACCAATTTGCTCAATTGGTACCGCGTTATACAAAATCTGACCTTGATCGGGGCGATAAAAACCTAACAACATCTGTACTAAGGTTGTTTTACCGCCGCCGCTGGCACCGACCAATGCCAGTTTTTCACCGGGACGAATGACAAAACTCAAATCATCCAACACATTTTCTGTTTTACCTGGATAGTGAAACCGTACATTTTTTACTTCTACGCTAACAGCTTGACTGGTAAATGGATTAATTTGTGCCGCAAATACAGGCTCTTGTTGAAGATCTAACACACTATTAATTCGTTGTAACCCGCCGCTGGCGGCATTGTAACTATATTGAATCGCCAGCAACTCTTGCACCGGCCCCATCATAAACCACAGGTAACCAAATACAGCCATCATCTCGCCGATACTGAGGCCGGAAAACACCACCATCAACATACTGACACCGCGAAATACATCAAAACCGACCAAAAAAATCAAAAACGATAATCGACTGGCGGCATCACTTTTCCACGTAAAGGCTTCCGAATGACGTTTAACCTCAAAAGCATGCTGTCTGACGCGACTAAAAAAAGTACGGTCTTGATTAGCCGCACGCACCTGCTGCAATGCATCCAGCGTTTCGCTAAGCGATTGTTGAAATGCATCCAAGGCGGTATTTTCGGACTTTTTAAGGGCTTTCACTTTGCGCCCCATGCGCATGGTGAAATACACCACAATCGGATTCATCAATAAAATAAATAACGCCAATTGCCAATGCAACCACAATAAAATCAAGGTCATACCGACCAAACTGAATACCGCGATAATTAACTTGCCTACGGTTGTACCGAGAAAGTTATCAATGGTGTTGACATCATTTACCAGCGTTGCGCTTACCGAACCGGTGCCAAGTGTTTCATATTGCGCCATCGACACGCCCTGCACTCGCGCCAATAAATCACGCCGAATACGATAGGTCACATCTTTCGAAATCACCGTAAACTGCTGCATTTGCCAAACACCCAAACCAACACCCAACATCCGCAACAAAATCGTTAGTAATGTAATCGCTGCAATGTAATAAAAAGCTGAGTACCAATCTGCGGGGGCAATCATCTGCAACCCAGCCACAATCCAGCCGGGTTGATTAAGTAACACTTCATCGACTAATAACGGCAATAACAAAGGCAGCGGCACGGTGGCCAGTGTGGCGAATAACGCAATGATGTGCGCTTTGATCAGCAGTTTTTTATGCTGCTTTACCAGATAAAAAATACGCTGCCAAGAATAAGGCTGTTGCGTACTTGTATCAACCACCAGGCCTGGTGCAATATCCGTTTGCTCAGTTTTCATGCCTGCAAACCAAATAACCGATTAAAGTTATCGCTGGTTGCTTGCGCAACGGTTTCAAACGGCAACCCGCGTAACTGGGCGATTTCTTCTACCACATAACGGGTATAAGCGGGTTGATTGGTTTTACCGCGATACGGCACCGGAGCTAAATACGGCGAATCGGTTTCTACCAAAATGCGATCTAATGGCAACGCTTGCGCAACCGACTTGAGTTCGACAGCATTTTTAAATGTCACGATGCCGGAAAAAGAAATATAAAAACCCAGCTCTAAAGCTTGTTGTGCGGTGGCCAAATCTTCGACAAAACAATGCATAATGCCGCCAACTTGATCCGCGCCCTCTTCACGCAAAATCTGCAACACCTCTGGGGTGGAAGATCGGGTATGAATAATCAGTGGTTTATTAAGCTGTTTTGCGATTTTAATGTGCTGACGAAAACGTGTTTTTTGGTATTCAAGATCAACCTCCTCCGGCTTTTGATGGAAATAATCCAAGCCAACCTCACCGATTGCCAACACTTTCGGATGCGATGCCATTTGTAATAAATGTTCATCCGTCACTACCACCTCCGCCTCACTGCACGGATGCACGCCGATACTGGCATACACTTGCGGATAACGTGTCGCCAGCTCCAAAACCTGTGGCCAACGCGGCGGATCAATCGCCACACACAACATGCGTTCAACGCCATAATCCTGTGCACGTTTAATCACTTCATCAACCGAACCCAACTGTTCACTCGGCAAAATATCTAAATGGCAATGTGAATCTACAATCACGCCCAACGTCCTCTTATCCATTCACTTTCAAAAACCGGTTGTCGGATTGCTAACCCTTGCTCAACCTGTAAAAACGTCATACATAACGCTTCCAACAATAATTCTTTATTGGCGTTTTGCAACCAATCAAGCTTGGCTTGCAATACCCTTTGCTGAAAATCAAACCAGGCCTGGTTCAGCGGTATTTGCTGTTGATAAAACGCTCGGCGAATTGCGGTTACACTCGCCAAATAAAATTGATCAAACACCTGTTCAGGCTGTGGCCATTTAAGCCAGTTGGCAACCACCTGAGTTACCGCTTGAGAACCTTGACGCAAGCTCTGTAAGTCCTTCTGCCAAGCTTCATCCCATTGCCATCCCTGCGCATTTAACCAGTTTAATGCTGCCAACGGTGCACCCCAATTAAGGCGTAATGCCCGTTTAAGTAAGGTCGCATCTAAATGCGGCAGCTGTTGCTGTAACCAGGCCTGGCTGTCTTCCATACTCGGTGGAGTAAAGGTTAATTGTTGACAACGACTTACAATCGTCGCCGGCAACCGATTCAGCTGATAGGTGGTTAAAATTAGGATCGTTTGCTCGGGTGGCTCTTCTAGAGTTTTCAATAACGCATTAAACGCCGAACTGTTAAATGATTCAACCTGCTGTAATAACGCGACTTTATAGCCGCCTTGATGTGAAGTTTGCATCAACCGTTGGCTCAGTTGACGAACTTGATCTACGCCTATTTCTTTTTTGCCTTCCAACACGTCGAGCTGAATAAAATCCGGATGCGAATCTTGGCGAAATTGAATACAAGCTGAACATTGTCCGCAAGCGGATTCAGTCGCGTTTTCGCACAACAACCCTTGCGCCATGGCACGCGCAAACTCAGTTAAACCTAAACCATCCACGCCGGTCAATAAATAGGCATGGCCGTACCGACCTTGCTGACGCTGCCATAAAGCTGCATTCTGTTTTTGCCAAGGAAAAGGGGTCATACGTTAATTAAACCTCGTAACGCCTGCGCAATATCCATTTGCACTTGCTCAAGTGATTGCGCGGCATTCAGCACTCTATAACGTGCTGGTGCTAAATTGGCTCGCTGTAAATAGGCTTGGCGCACTGTGTCAAAAAAATTGGCCTGCTCTTGTTCAAAACGATCAATTTCACCGCCGCGTGCGCGTACTCGATTCATACCAACTTCAATCGGCAAATCAAATACAAAGGTACAATCCGGCGCAAAACCTTGCTGAACCCACTGCTCAATAACGGCAATGCGCTCAAAGCCTAAACCACGCGCGGCACCTTGATAAGCGTAACTAGCATCGGTAAAGCGGTCAGAAATCACCCATTTCCCTTGCATTAATGCCGGTTGAATCAATTGCTGGATATGTTGTGCACGTGCAGCAAACATCAATAACAACTCGGTGTCTGCCGTCATTGTTTGATTGGATTTATCCAGCAATAACCCCCGAATTTTTTCGCCTAATTCGGTTCCGCCCGGCTCACGCGTGATGACCACCTCTATGCCGTGCGTCTCCAACCAGGCCTGGATATAACGCAAATTGGTTGATTTTCCTGCGCCTTCGCCGCCTTCCAAGGTTATGAATTTTCCGCGCATGGCGTTATTCCTTTTGATTTGCTGACTCTGAGTTATTAACGTTTAATAAGGTTGATTCAGTATATAACGACGTACTGCACGATTATGGTCCAACAAATTGCTGGAAAAATAATGCTCACCATTACCTTTGGCTACAAAATATAAGCTGTCTGAATCATCCGGGTGTAAAGCCGCATGAATGGATTCACGGCTTGGCATCGCAATCGGTGTCGGCGGCAAGCCATTGATACGATAGGTGTTATACGGCGTCAACTCACGCAAATCTTGACTGCGCAAACGCCCTTGATAACGTTCTCCCATGCCATAAATCACGGTTGGATCGGTTTGTAACCGCATCCTTTTTTGCAATCGACGCACAAACACGCCGGCCACTTGATGTCGTTCATGCGCTACCCCGGTTTCCTTTTCGATAATAGATGCCAAAATCAATGCCTCATAGGGTGTTTTTAGCGGCAAACCGCCATCTCGGTTAGCCCACTCCGTATTCAACGCCTGCTGCATCGCATCTAACGCCCGTCGTGCCAACATGAAATCTGTATCACCTTTATGATAATGATAACTTTCCGGTAATAACCATCCCTCTAAACCACCTTGTAGCGATTGTTCTAAAGTTTGCCATTTAAGCGGATCAGTTTCTAAAGTTATTTTTGGCAATTCAGCCAGCTTAACACGTACCTGCGACCAAGTTTCACCCGGCACTAACGTAAACGGATAACTGACATTACGCCCTTCAACCAAAACCTGCATGAGTTCATCAAAACTCCAAGCAGGATCAATATTGAATTCACCCGGTTTTAATAAATGTGCTTGTTGTTTTAGCCGCACATACCACACAAAAGCCTGCGGTTGCTCCAATACTCCGGCTTGATGTAATTTCGCCGCCATCGCTTTGGCAGATCCACCACGCGGCAACTCCACGAGCATGGGTTCGGTTAAACTGGAAATAGGCCGTTGTGTGACATACACACTCAGAGCCAACACTAGCAACAAACTGATCAACAAACCCGATACGATTATTAATCCAATACGAGTAAAAAATAGCTGGCGGCTAAGTTCGCTGGCTCTGTTGGCCAAACGCTGTGTTTTAGATTGCGTGTTTTTATGAAGCGGTTGGGTTGGTTTCATTCTCTACCATTCATTTCGAGGATTGATTCATTAGCCACGACCACCAGGCCTGGTTAATTGGTTCAATCAATGTTGTATCGTAACTAATCTCATCAAATCGTGCTACTGCCTGTACCCCACGAACGGCATTACAAATAAACACGGATTGAGCCTGCATCAAGTCCTGACGCGTGAGTTCGGTTTCTAACCAGGTTAAGCCCAAGGGTAAAGTTTTTAACGCGTTTAAACAAGTCCCACTCACACCAGCTTGATCAAGATTTGGCGTATATGCAACACCCTCACGAATCAACACCACATTTCCTTGCGTGCCACTGATTAATTGACCGGCGGCGGTAAACATCAAGCCATCCTCCGCATCCGATTGAACCACTTCATGCCGTGCCAGAACATTATCTAATCGATTCAGATGTTTAATACCGGCTAAGTAAGGATTAATCGAAATCGGCGTCTGACATGGCATACACTTCACCCGCGGCATACATTGTTGTGGTTGCTGCATAACCTGCATCAATCGGGCAGGTACCGGCATTAAATAACTTAAATAATGCAACTCAGGTGCAAGCGGCGGAGCATAAGCAACGCCGCCAACGCCACGCGTAATAACCAACTTAATCACCGCCAGGCCTGATGACGCGCTCGCTAACGCGGCATTTAATGTCGCTTGCAACATTGACTCATCAATCTGAGGAAAATCTAACCGTTGCGCCGCAACTTTTAATCGCTGCAAATGCGCCGACCAATTTAGCACCTGTTGCTGATAACACAGCATCGTGGTAAAAAAACCATCGCCGTATAATAAGCCCCGATCTAACACAAAGACCTCATCGCAAGGCTGAGCATTCAACCAGGCCTGGTTATGCATCATTACGTAACTCCGTGGCAACAAAATCATCCAGACCTAAAGCCCGCAACAAACCCTTAGCTTTATGGCGGGTTTCTTCTAATTCGTTTTGCGCGATCGAATCGGCGACAATTCCCGCGCCGGTGCGGAAGCGTAGCTTTTGTCCCTGCTGAATAAACGTACGAATTAAAATATTAAAATCCATCGAACCATCCCGATTGATATAACCCAACGACCCTGTATAAGCCTCGCGTGGCCCGCTCTCCAGCTCGGAAATGATTTGCATACAGCGAATTTTCGGACACCCTGTAATGGTGCCACCGGGAAACAATGCATGTATCACCTCTAACGGCGCCAGGCCTGGTTGTAGGTGACCTCGTACGTTCGACACAATATGATGCACATGTTGATAAGACTCAATCACCATCAACTCATTCACCTCAACCGTACCCGGTTGGCAAATTCGACCCAGATCGTTACGTTCCAAATCAATCAACATAATATGTTCAGCACGTTCTTTCGGATGCGCAATTAATTCGGCCATTAACGCCTGATCTTGTTCAAGTGATTCACTGCGTTTGCGTGTCCCGGCAATCGGCCGCGTTTCAACCCAAGGTCTTTGATAACGCACTAATCGCTCGGGAGACGAACTAATGATTGCCCAATCCTCAAGTCGCACCAAACACGCAAACGGTGCCGGATTATGGCGGCGCAACTGACGATAAACCGCCAAACTCGCAGTCGCCTCCGCTAAACTCACTTGCCATTCGCGCGATAAGTTTACTTGGAACACATCGCCGGCCAGAATATAGTCTTTAATGGATTCAACACCCGCCAAATATTGTTGTGCAGCCTCTTCTTGCAAACTGATGACCGTCAGCTCAGAGGTAATAATATTTGTCTCCAAATGAGTGCACGCAATATAGTCTGCCTGCATCATCGTCAACAACCCACTAAATTCAGGTTCGGCAACAAAACAAACTTCTTGCCGCTGATGATCAATGATTATGGCCGCAGGAAAACGTTGAATCACAGCCAATGGCAAATGTGAGGATGCAAGCTGTAGGCAGGGCTCAATGACTTGCGCATATTCATAACTAAAATAACCAAACCAACCGCCATGAAATGGCACATCTGCCGCCAGGCCTGGTATTTGATGTTTTTGGTAATCCGACGCAAAATCTTGCAAAAACTGACTGGCATCCGCAAGGTTTTGTAAACTTCGCGTCGACTGAGGAAACGCAAATAAAATATCAAAACGCCCTAACGCGCCTTGTGCAACACTTTCGAGTAAATGGGGATAACGTTGAGGGAAGTGTTCAGCTAAAACACTTAGATCAGAATAGATAAGAGGCTGTCGAATTACGACAGCCGAATTTACATCACGCTCTGGCATAAAACCGCGCTATTTTACACGTCCAAACACCAAGCTGGCATTGGTTCCACCAAAACCAAATGAGTTAGATAATGCATATTCAAACTTCGCATCACGTGCACCGGTTGAAACATAATCTAAATCACAACCCTCTTCTGGATTTTCTAAATTAATCGTTGGCGGCAAAACCTGTTCATGCAATGCAAGCGTGGTTAGAATTGCTTCAATCGCACCTGCTGCGCCCAACGCATGACCAATCATCGACTTGGTTGAGCTCATCGCTAACTTATACGCATGATCACCAAACACAGTTTTAACTGCTGCGTTTTCACATACATCACCGGCCGGAGTTGAGGTACCGTGTGCATTGATATAACCAATTTGAGACTTATCTAACCGCGCATTACGCAATGCGTTTTGCATACAACGGCCAGCACCTTCGCCTGCTTG
>DIJW01000089.1:10442-13919 GCA_002421475.1 Thiomicrospira sp. UBA5634
GCTTTGGCGTGTTCGTATTCTTCCAAAACAACTGCACCGGCACCATCACCCAAAACAAAACCATCACGATCTTTATCCCAAGGACGACTGGCACGCTGCGGATCATCATTACGTGTTGATAACGCACGCGCGGCGGCAAAACCGGCCAAACCAAGTTCCGTGGTTGCATATTCTGCACCACCCGCAATCATAACGTCAGCGTCACCATATTCAATTAAACGCGCAGCATCACCAATACTGTGTGTACCAGTTGCACAAGCCGTCACTAAGGCTAAGTTAGGGCCTTTTAAACCATATTTAATTGAAACATGGCCTGAAATCATATTGATAATGGCACTTGGAACAAAAAATGGTGACACTTTACGCGGTCCACCTTCAGCATAAACCGCATGCTGTGCTTCAATGGTTCCAATCCCCCCAATTCCCGAGCCAATAGACACACCGATACGAGTCGCATTTTCCTCTGTCACTTCTAAACCAGAATCTTCAAATGCCTGAATGCCAACTGCAATACCGTAATGAATGAACGGATCCATTTTCTTAACATCTTTGGCTGAGATGTATTTATTTACATCAAACTCAGGAATGGTGCCGGCAAATTTTACTGAAAACTTATCCGTATCAAACTTGGTAATAGGGCTAATGCCACTCTTACCAGCCTTAATATTTGCCCATGTTTGCTCAACATTTAATCCAACCGGTGTGAGCAATCCAAGTCCGGTAATAACAACGCGACGCTTTGACAAAGTAAATCCTCCTCTAAGAGCGACCCAAGACCTCGTTCATTCACTGTTTTATGAGATTAATGAACCAATTTGGACTGGATTAGATATAAAAAAAGCCGTTTTCACGGCTTTTTTTATGCACACAACAATGGAAATTATTCCAAGTTGGCGTTGATGTAGTTTACAGCTTGAGCAAGAGTAGAGATTTTTTCTGCTTCTTCGTCTGGAATTTCGCAATCAAATTCTTCTTCTAATGCCATCACTAACTCAACAGTGTCTAGCGAATCCGCGCCCAAATCATCAACAAATGATGCGTCTGGAGTAACTTGTGACTCTTCAACACCTAATTGTTCAACTACGATTTTTTTAACGCGATCTTCAATGCTGCTCATGGATAATCTCCAACTTTACTTTTAATGATGAAAAAAATTTTATGTATTTTGTACTTTGCTGACCAAATTTTCAAGTTATTTTATGCTTTTTTACTGCAAAACTTGGAACTTTTCGTAACTTGGTTACACCATTACCATGCCGCCGTTTACATTCAAGGTCTGACCGGTGATATAAGCACCGCCATCAGACGCTAAAAATGTAACCATTTTGGCGATATCTTCCGGAGTTCCCAAACGATTCAACGGAATTTGCTGCGTTAAGGCTGCGCGTTGCTCTTCTGGTAATGCACGCGTCATGTCCGTATCAATAAAGCCCGGCGCAACCGTATTAACCGTAATACCACGTGAACCAACTTCACGCGCTAATGACTTACTGAATCCCATAATGCCAGCTTTTGCGGCGGCGTAATTAGTTTGACCGGCATTACCCATCACACCAACCACTGAAGCGATATTGATAATACGGCCTTCTTTTGCTTTCATCATGCCACGCAAACAAGCTTTACTCATGCGATATACTGAATTTAAGTTGGTTTGAATAATATCATCCCACTCATCATCTTTCATACGCATCAACAGGTTGTCACGCGTAATGCCGGCATTGTTAACCAAAATGGTTGGCGTGCCAAATTCACTTGTTAACTGATCCATTACTGCATTAATTTGCTCAGCATCCGTCACATTTAATGCCAAACCCTTACCTTTTCCGCCGGCTTGGGCAATATATTCAGAAATTGCTTGAGCGCCAGATTCTGAAGTGGCTGTACCAATTACAGTAGCGCCTTGAGCAAGCAAATCCAAGGTAATGGCCTTACCAATCCCGCGACTGGCACCCGTTACTAGGGCAATTTTTCCATTTAACATAAACACTCCTACAACCCTGCTAAAGCTTGCGCTAATGTAGCAGAATCGAAAATAGTTTCAATATCCATCCGTCGATCAATACGACGATTTAAACCCGTTAAAACCTTACCAGGCCCCAGCTCATAGAGTTTTTCAACTCCCTGTTCTTTCATTTTTTCAATCGTTTTAACCCACTGCACCGGGCGATACAACTGCTCAACTAAGGCTTGTTTAATCTGAACCACATCACGATAACTCGCCACATTCACATTGTGAAAAACCGGCACAATAGGAGCGGCAAACGTCATGCTATCAAGTTTTTGTTTAAGCGCTTCGGCTGCAGGTTTCATTAACGCGCAGTGTGAAGGTACACTTACTGACAAAGGAACGACTTTTTTAGCACCCATTTCCTCAGCAAGCGCCATTGCGCGTTGAACAGCTTGAGCATCACCGGCGATAACAACCTGACCCGGCGAGTTAAAATTTACGGCCTCAACAACGCCACCTTGTGCGGCCTGTGCACATAATGCAACTACTTGTCCATCTTCAAGACCAAGCACAGCCGCCATCGCACCCTCACCCGGGGCTACAGCCGTTTGCATTAAACGTCCACGTTCAGCAACCAGTTCTATACCCTGTGCCAACGTCATCACACCACTGGCAACTAATGCAGTGTATTCACCCAATGAATGTCCTGCCATAAAAGCGGGCGCCAGGCCTGGTTTAGCTTTATGCAAAGCACGATAAACCGCAATACCAGCAGCCAACATGGCAGGCTGAGTCACATCCGTTTGATTTAAACGTGTTTCTGGACCATTTTGTACCACGTCCCACAAGTCATAACCCAACACTGTTGAGGCTTCAGTAAATACCTCATTAACAACAGGATGATTAACCGCTAAATCGGCCAGCATACCGAGTGATTGAGAACCTTGACCTGGAAAAACAAAAGCATATTTCATAATCTAAACCTTACGTTTAAAACTCAATAACGGATCCAAAACGAATTAATAACGTATGAGCGCAGAACCCCAAGTGAAACCACCACCAAACGCTTCAAGTAATAGCAACTGACCGCGTTGAATACGTCCATCACGAACAGCCTCATCTAAAGCCATCGGCACAGAGGCGCTTGACGTATTTGCGTGTTTATTCACAGTTACTACGACTTGGTCATCACGTAGCCCTAACTTTTTGCCGGTCGCGCTAATAATACGCAAGTTTGCTTGATGCGGGACTAACCAGTCTATTTGGTCTTTTGTTAAATGATTTGCTTCAAGTGTTTCTGTTGCTATACGACTTAAGGTATTAACTGCAACTTTAAACACCTCATTACCTTTCATTTCCATGGTACGCTCGGCAATATCATCAGTTTTTGGTAACTTAGACGGACCGGAAGGCACATGCAATAAATTTTCATACTGACCATCAGCATGAATATGTGTAGATAAAATGCCCGACTCATTCGATGCTTCTAAAACGACTGCTCCAGCACCATCTCCAAATAAAATACAAGT
>DIJW01000123.1 GCA_002421475.1 Thiomicrospira sp. UBA5634
GGGATTGAAGCCAGTTTGCGCCGTATCGCGCATTATGATTATTGGTCGGACAAGGTGCGTCGTTCGGTGATTTTTGATGCCAAGGCGGATGTGTTGGTGTACGGCAATGCCGAGCGCGCGATTGTTGAGATTGCGCATCGGTTAGCCCAAGGTGAAACGCTTGAACAAATGCGCGATATTCGCGGCATTGCGTATATTGTTGATCGCGTACCGCAAGACTTTATTGTGATGGACTCTACCGAAGTCGATACACCAGGCCTGGTGACGCCGCATTTAAATCCGTATGAAATGGTAACGGAAGAATCGTGTGAGTCGAAAAAAGGCGATAAAGCGCAAACGATTGATGAACAAAATGGTGTGAAAGTCGTGCATGTGGCGTTGGAAATTCCACGTCATCATCCGCGTGATTTAACCGTGATTCGTATGCCGTCGTTTGAGCAGGTGTGTGATGATCCGGTACTGTATGCCCACGCTTCAAGAGTGTTCCATTTAGAAACCAATCCGGGGAATGCACGGGCGTTGGTGCAACGTCACGGCAACCGCGATTTATGGATTAATCCGCCGCCGATTCCGTTGACCACGCCGGAAATGGACGGGGTGTTTGGTTTACCTTACGCCCGTGCGCCGCATCCGCTGTATGGCGATGCCAAAATTTCCGCGTGGGAAATGATTCGTTTCTCGGTGAATATTATGCGCGGTTGTTTTGGCGGCTGTACTTTCTGTTCAATCACCGAGCATGAAGGCCGTATTATTCAGAACCGCTCAGAAGAATCTATTCTGAAAGAAGTCGAAGAAATTCGCGATACGGTAAAAGGTTTTACCGGCATTATTTCCGACCTTGGCGGCCCAACGGCGAATATGTGGCGTTTAGCGTGTAAAGACCCGCGAATTGAATCCAACTGTCGCCGTTTGTCGTGTGTGCATCCTCGTATTTGTCGTTATCTGAATACCGACCAAATGCCATTAGTGCAGTTGTATCGCAAAACCCGCGCGTTGCCGGGGATTAAAAAGGTACTGATTGCCTCCGGCTTACGTTATGACTTGGCGGTGGAAACGCCGGAATACGTGAAAGAATTAGTCACCCATCATGTCGGCGGTTATTTAAAAATCGCGCCTGAACATACTGAAGAAGGTCCGTTAAGCAAAATGATGAAACCCGGTATGGGGGCGTATGATCGTTTTAAAAATATGTTTGAAAAATACTCGACCGAAGCCGGTAAAAAACAGTATTTGATTCCGTATTTTATTGCTGCCCATCCGGGCACAACCGATGAAGATATGCTTAATTTGGCGTTGTGGTTAAAAGCGAACGGTTATCGGGCGGATCAAGTGCAGGCGTTTTTACCCAGTCCGATGGCGATAGCGTCAGCGATGTATCACACTGATTTAAACCCGTTGCGCAAAATTCACCGTGATGCCAGCGATGAAAAAGTATTTACGCCGAAAGGTCTGAAGCAACGCCGCTTACATAAAGCGTTTTTACGTTATCACGACCCGGAAAACTGGCCGCTGTTGCGTGATGCCTTGCGTGCGATGGGGCGCGCCGATTTGATCGGCAACGGTAAACAGCATTTAATTCCGAGTTTTCAACCGGCCGGAACCGGCCAAGCGGGCGGAGAAGGCAAACGTACCGGACGTAAATTTGGTGAGCAAAAATTCCTCACCAAATACAGCGAACAAGGGCGCAAACCTTTGTCGGATAAAAAAGACGGCGCAAAATCCGGTTCGAAAACTGGAACGAAGCCGACCGGACGCAAACCGACCAATCGGCAACCGACTAAGGGATCAAAACCACGAAGCCGTTAAGGTGGACTTTTCCGGTTTTTGACTTGATATAACGCAAGTTTTGCCTGCTGAATGCCACCACCAGGCCTGGTTGGTTTAGAATAGCGCGTTATTTTGAACAGACTTGCCCGGTTTGGCTGGCTCAAACTGAAAGTGTGTTATAAAGATGCCGACTAACGGATAGAAAGGATAGAACATGGAACAGGGTATTCAATTTGATGCGGATTTAATTAAACGCTACAACCAAAGCGGGCCGCGTTATACCTCCTATCCGACTGCAGTGCAGTTTGACGAATCCTTCGGTATCGTAGATTACGAAGCTGCCGCCGCGCGCTCGAATGCTTCCGGTCGCGGCCTGTCGCTGTATTTTCATATTCCATTTTGCGACACCATTTGTTTTTATTGCGCCTGTAATAAAGAATGGACGCGCGACCGCAAAAAAACCACGCCTTATTTAGAGCGTTTGTTTAAAGAAATTGAGCTGCAAGCGAAGTTGTTTGATCCGAATCGTAAGGTCGAGCAATTACATTGGGGCGGCGGTACACCGACCTTTATTAACCACGATGAAATGCGTCAGCTGATGGCGAAAACGCGTGAACATTTCAATCTGTATGATGACGACAGCGGTGAATATTCGATTGAAATCGACCCGCGTGAAGCCACCGCCGAAACCATTAAATTGTTGCGAGAGCTCGGTTTTAACCGCATGAGTTTAGGTGTGCAGGATTTTGACCCGAAAGTGCAAAAAGCGGTCAATCGTATTCAATCGGAAGAAGAAACTTTTACCGTACTGAACGCGGCGCGTGCCGAAGGTTTTTTATCGGTGAATGTCGATTTGATATACGGCCTGCCATTCCAAACCCAAGATAGTTTTTTACAAACCTTGGATAAGTTGTTAGAAGTCGAGCCGGATCGGTTCTCGATTTTTAACTATGCGCACATGCCGGCGATGTTCCCGACGCAGAAAAAAATGCGCGAAGAAGATATGCCGTCACCGGATCAGAAGTTGGCGATTTTACAGGCGACTACCGAGCGATTGTTAGAAGCGGGTTATGTGTATATCGGCATGGATCACTTTGCCAAACCGGATGATGAGTTGGCGGTGGCGCAGCGTAATGAAACCCTGTATCGCAATTTCCAGGGTTATTCGACGCATGCTGATTGTGATTTGGTGGGCATGGGCGCCACCTCGATTGGTCTGGTGGACAATACCTATTCGCAAAACCGCAAAGATTTGGAAAGTTACTATAAAGCGATTGATGGCGGACAACTTGCGATTTTCCGTGGCGTGCATCTTACCGAAGATGACGAGTTACGTCGTAACGTGATTACGCGCTTAATCAGCCATTTTCATTTGAATTTTGCTACCGTGAATAAACAATGGGGTATTCGCTTTGACGAATACTTTGCCAAAGAATTGCAGGCGGTGAAAGTGTTTGCCGAAGACGGCTTGTTAACACTGGATGAAAACGACATCTACATTACCGCTAAGGGTCGCTTGCTGATTCGTAATATCTGTATGGCGTTTGATGCTTATATCAAACCCGGCACGCAAAATCGCTTTTCGAAAGTCATTTAGTCACGAATCAAGATTTGAGACGATGAAAAAAAAAGCCACCAGGCCTGGTGGCTTTTTTGTTTCAGAATTTAATAACTAAAACGGTAACCTAACGTGAGGGTGTAACCATCATCATTACGTATCCAGTTGCTGACTAAGCTGGAGTGGCGATCAATCCAGATCGCACCATGCACACCAAGAGTTGAGCTTTCGCCAAGTTTTTCGTAGGGCAAGGTTTTTAAATTCAAACCCCATTCAAACCAATATCCCACGCCACCACGCACGCCAAAGTCGTAACCGAACGTGTGATCATTCATCGAGTTACATTCGACATCATTACAGGCTTTTGCCGCGCTATTGTAGCTGCCTAAAGTGGCATAAAGATCCATTCTATTGCGCAAACCTATCGCATAACCGATATACAAACTATCCGCGGTACTATCGACTTGGCTGAGTTCGGTTGCGCTGCTCCCTTCAGTGGCGCTGGCACCAATAAATACGCTGTTTGGGAATTGATAAGCGGCGGATAAACCAAACACGCGCAGATGACGATGCTGATCTTCGGTTGCGTCACTGCTAGTGATAATAATCGGTTCATCAAATGAGGCGTAACCGACTTGCAGTTGAACTTGACTATAGTTGAAATTGGCGGCATTTGCATTGCTGATCTGGCCGACAACAATGAGCAGCACTATGCGGAGTAATCCTTTTGGTAACGTCGTTAAGTTTAAATTCATGACTAGCGGCTCAGTTAGTTTAACGGTTGGTTTTTTGCCAGTTTAATCAGTTGCTGGCGAACATACTGGCGAAACTCATTATCACTCAGTTGGGGGTTTTTAGTTGCACTCATTAGATTAAGTAAAAACTGATTATCTAAACTGACGGTGTTTTTTGGTGAGTGCTCCACCGGGCGTACTGAGAGCGTTTCGGGTAAACGAGATTCGGTTTCACTCGGGTTAAATTTTAGGTCATCAACCAAAGCTTGATGTTTTGCGCGCGCTTTTGGGTCGATATTTTCGATACTAAAACCATAGATAAAATGGCGTGCCCCGCGTTTACTGGATACTTTGACTGCATCTATGCAGTAGGAAAGGTTGCTGGCAAGGTTGGTAATATAAATCGAGTCAATCAGTTGGTTGAGGTTAAAGTTTATATAGTGGTCGGTGACCATAATCGAAAAACCATCGTTACATATATCAATGCCGGAATAGGTTTGGCCTTTGATGCGCACTTTAAAATTACGTTTGTGGCGTGTTGATTTACGGCGTTCTTGAAACGTTGAACTCATGATGAATGGCACTCGTAAAGTGATAAAACCAACAAGATTATCGGTGATTTAAGAGGGCGACACAAGGTTGTGTTTAGGCGCAGCACTGACAATTCGGGTCTTTTTTCAGGTTAAATTGGCGAATTTGCATAGTTAAACCATCAATTAACATTAACTTTCCAACCAGTGTAGGTAAATCAAGCAACGCCTTAATCGCTTCCATTGCTTGCATCGAGCCGACCATGCCAACCAGCGGAGCGACCACGCCATTACGACTACAGCTTTGATCGGTGCTGACGCCGGGTTTGTATAAACACTCATAACAAGGGGAATCATCACGGCGAAAATCATAGGTGGTCAGCTGACCTTCCCAGCGGATGGCAGCCCCCGATACCAGTGGTTTTTTTGCTTGCAAGCAGGCCTGGTTGAGCGCAAAACGGGTGGCAAAGTTATCTGAGCAATCTAGCACTACATCAACCTGCTTTACCAGGTTTTGTAATTCGTCCGTTTGCAGTTGTTGCTCAATCACATTCAACTGAATGTGGTGGTTTAACTCACATAAGGTTTGTGCGGCGGAAGCGGCTTTATTTTGGCCGATGCGGTTTTCGTTATGAATCACTTGGCGTTGTAGATTGGAGTCATCGACTTGATCAAAATCGACCAGGGTGAGTTGACCGATTCCGGCAGAAGCGAGATACAGTGCGGCGGGGGAACCCAAACCGCCGAGGCCGATAATTAACGCATGCGATTGCGCCAGTTTAAGTTGACCGTCATAGTCGATTTCTGACAGCAAAATTTGGCGCGAATAACGCGATAATTGATCATCATTCAGTTCGCTGATTTGGTTGTGAGTGTTCATGGTTTTTGTCCCATTGTAACGCGAGCTTGTCCGCTGAGATCACGGCGCAACTCAATCGCTTGATAACCCTGTTGTTTAAATAAAGCCGCGACCGCTTCGGCTTGATTATAACCGTGTTCAACCACTAACCAGGCCTGGTGGTGCAGATGCAACCAGGCCTGGTGGATGATTAAACGTAAATCATCCAAGCCGTCGCGGCCTGAACTTAATGCGGTGGGCGGCTCAAAACGTAAATCACCCTGTTGTAAATGCGGATCAAGATCTTCGATATATGGCGGGTTGGATACAATCAAATCATATTGATTGGCATGAACCGGTTCAAACCAGCTTCCCTGAAAAAAATGCACATTCAGGCCAAGATGTTGCGCATTGTGTTGTGCGATCGCAAGTGCCGCCGCTGATAAGTCCACCGCGTGAAATTCGCCATCCGCCCGTTCACTGGTGATGGCTAAAATAATCGCACCTGATCCGCTACCTAAATCTAAAACCTTGGCGCAAGGCAAGTCATGAATTTTTTCTAATGCGGCTTCAACTAGCGTTTCGGTGTCGGCACGCGGGATAAGGGTGGCAGGGCTAACTTTAAGGTTTAAACCCCAAAACTCACGCTGTTCAGTGATGTACGCCAGCGGCTCACCATTTTGGCGACGCTCAACAAACTCAAAAAACTGTTCGGCTTGTTGAGGTGTGAGTTCGCGTTCCGGCCAGGTATAGAGTGTAGCGCGTTGGCAATGCAGTACATGGCAAAGCAGAAGTTCTGCTTCAAGCTTCGCTTCATGATGGGCTGCTTGATCTGTTGACGCATGGCTTAATTTTTCACGCGCAAATTTCAGCGCGTTTTCGTACGACCAGGCCTGGTGGTTCATGCGCCGGTTAACCGTTACTCGTTGGCGCTTAAAGCAGCGAGTTGTTCGGCTTGATATTCTTGCGTTAGCGGATCAATTACACTCGCTAAACCACCGTTCATCACGTCATCCAATTTGTACAATGTCAGGTTAATGCGGTGATCGGTAATACGGCCTTGCGGATAGTTGTAGGTACGGATACGTTCCGAACGATTCCCTGAGCCGACCAAGCTTTTACGCTCTTGCGCGATTTGATCGTGATGCACTTGGCGACGCGCATCCANNAAGTAATGCGCGCGGCGAGTAAAGACATCGCACGCGCGCGGTTTTTATGTTGCGAGCGTTCATCTTGGCATTCCACTACCGTTCCGGTCGGAATATGGGTAATACGAATCGCCGAGTCGGTTTTGTTAACGTGTTGCCCGCCCGCGCCGGACGCGCGGAAGGTATCGACTTTTAAGTCTGCCGGATTCAGCTCAACCTGTTCGACTTCCGGTGCTTCCGGCATGACGGCAACGGTGGCGGCGGAAGTAT
>DIJW01000167.1:0-2219 GCA_002421475.1 Thiomicrospira sp. UBA5634
TGTTTTTAGTGTTGATTTTAGGTCTCACCAGTTGGACAGGCCTGTGTCGATTATTACGCGCCGAAACGCTCAAAATCAGTCAGGTGGAATACGTCACCGCCGCGCGCGCGTTTGGCGTGAGCCGCATTAAAATTATTGGCCGCCATATTCTGCCGAATGTCATGCACATTGTGCTTATCGCAGTGGTGCTGGATTTCAGCGCCTTGGTGTTAGCCGAAGCAGTATTGTCGTATGTCGGTGTCGGTGTTGATCCGACCATGCACAGTTGGGGCAATATGATTAACCTGGNNCATATGATTAACCAAGCGCGATTAGAAATGGCGCGCGAACCGATGGTCTGGTGGTCGTTACTCAGCGCGTTTATATTTATGTTTATCCTCGTACTCGCCGCCAACCTGTTCTCCGACCGCGTTCAGCGCGTGTTAGATCCGAAGAACAATTAACAAAACGTTTGATACACTTGTTAAGTGTATCGCTACAGGATACAATTCGTGTGATTAAAAGTTTTCGGCATAAAGGGTTAAAGCTGTTTTTTGAAACCGGTTCAAAGGCGGGTATTCAAGCGATGCATGCAGCAAAACTAGCACGCCAACTGACATTGCTAAATAACGCCAATAAACCCGAAGAGATGAATATTCCGGGTTGGCGTTTTCATCCATTATCGGGTGACTTGCAGAATCACTACGCTGTTTGGGTTGATAAAAATTGGCGTTTAACGTTTTGCTTTGATGGTCAAGATGCCGAACTTGTTGATTATCAGGATTATCACTAGGAGAGTTACATGCAGATGGTTAATCCGCCGCATCCGGCATCAATTTTACGCGAAGACGTGTTGCCGGAATTGGGTTTGAGTGTCACAGAGGCTGCTAAACAGCTGGGGGTATCGCGTGTGCAGTTATCGCGTGTACTTAATGAGCATGCCGCTATTTCTGCCGATATGGCATTACGTTTGGAGCAGTGGCTTCAAACGACTTCCGCCGAAACCTGGCTAAAAATGCAAGTTGCGTATGATTTATGGCAGATACAGCAAAAAGGTCGTCCCCATGTTCTACCGGCTGTGGCGGTTTCGGCTTAATTAACAAGGATTTTAAATGGCGTGGTTTGCGGCTCCGATTATTTTAAAAGGTTTAGCTTGGGGAGCAGGGATTGCGGCCAGTGCGCTGGCGGGCAGTAAAACCAAGGATTGGGTGACGGAAAAGCTGGAGCAGAAAACCCGCGATAAAGTGATGGCGGAACTTAAACAGCATTCAACCGACTATTTAACCCAACTTGAGCAGGCCTGGTACCAAGCATTTTGGCGTTATTTTGCGATTCAAAACGGGGTGTTATTAGTCACCTTATTACTGAGTTTTTGGTTAGGGCCTTGGCTGTTTTATACAGGCCTGGTGGTGATTGCGTTGTGGAACGGCGTTTTGGCCTATGGTTTTAAAGCGACGTTAGCCGAGTTTATGCGTCATCGCAGTTTAAAAAAATTATTACAAGCTCGGTTGCGCCAGCAATTAGATGCGCATTTACAAACGCTTACCGTATTTGAGCAACGTTGGTTAGAGACGTTTGTGGCGGAGCAGATGGACGATATTTGTCAACACACGGCGCATCATTTGTATCCGCGTGTGCGTTTTGCGTTATTGAATGTGGTGCTGATGTTATTGCTCAGTTTTGTGGTATTTCGTTTAGCGATTGTGCCGTTGGTCGATTAGCAGGCCTTTATGCCCGAAGGGGTATGGTGTCGGATTATAAAAAAGGATGGTTTTGTGAGTAAGCCCGTTTTAGACATACACAATTTAGTGGTGAAAGTCGGCACCAGCACGCTGATAGATCGCATTAGTTTTCAGATTCAACCGGCTGAGATTTTTGCGTTGGTGGGCGAGTCGGGCAGCGGAAAATCGCTCACATCGCTGGCGATTATGCGGTTATTACCGGATGCGTTAAGTATCGTCGCCGGTGAAATTACATTGCATCAAAGATCACTGTTGGCGTTATCGGAAGCGCAAATGCAAAAAGTGCGCGGCAAATCGGTCGCGATGATATTTCAAGAACCCATGACATCGCTCAATCCGGTCATGCGGGTGGGCGATCAAGTGTCCGAAGTCTTGCGAGTTCATTTAGGTTTGTCGTCCAAACAAGCGCAAACCAAAGTCATTGATTTGTTTAATGAAGTCGGCATTCCGCAAGCCGAAGAACGCATTAACTGGTATCCGCATCAGCTTTCCGGCGGT
>DIJW01000167.1:2267-10491 GCA_002421475.1 Thiomicrospira sp. UBA5634
ACGAACCCACCACCGCGTTGGACGTTACCATCCAAGCGCAAGTGCTTAAACTGCTGAAAAAACTGCGCGACGAGCGCGGCTTGTCGATTTTGTTTATCACCCACGATATGGGCGTAGTAGCGGAAATGGCGGATCGCATTGCGGTGATGCAAAAAGGCAAGATTGTCGAAACCGCCCCAAGTAAAGAGTTTTTCGCCAATCCGAGCCATCCTTATACCCGCCAACTGCTAGCAGATGCGTTACCGCAGCGCAATTTTAAAGCGGTACAAACTAATGAAACCCTGCTGCATTTACGCGGCTTAAAAGTGCATTTCCCGATCAAAAAAGGCCTGTTACAGCGCACGGTGGGTTATGTCAAAGCGGTCGATGGCGTCAATTTAGAAATTCGCCGTGGCGAAACCCTCGCGTTAGTCGGCGAATCCGGTAGCGGCAAAAGCACCATCGGCCAAGCGATTTTGCGTTTAATCGACAGCACTGAAGGCGAAATCCGTTATCAAGATGTCGATTTAGCTCAACTTAACGAAAGCAAAATCAAACCCCTACGCAAAAAAATTCAAGTGATTTTCCAAGACCCATATTCCGCGCTCAATCCGCGTATGACCATCGGCGAAATCATTCGTGAAGGCATGGTCAGCCTTAAAGTCGGATCGCAAAACAAAGCCGATCAAGACCAACGCATCAGCGAACTGTTACAGCAAGTCGGTTTATTGCCGGAACACAAACTGCGTTATCCGCACGAATTTTCCGGCNNGCGCTGGGTATCGGTGAGGGCCCTGCAGATCGCCATGTGCGGATTGATGCACTGCTCGGCGAAGTCGGCCTGTCCCCCGACATCAAGGGCCGTTATCCGCACGAATTTTCCGGCGGTCAACGCCAACGTATCGGCATCGCGCGCGCGTTAGCGGTTGAGCCGGACTTAATTATCTGCGACGAACCCACCAGCGCGTTAGACGTGACCGTGCGTGCGCAAGTGCTCGATTTGCTTAATCACCTACAGCAAACCTATAACTTATCGCTATTGTTTATCACTCACGACCTGTCGATCATCCCGCGCATCGCCCATCGCGTCGCCGTCATGTCCGAAGGCAAAATCGTCGAGCAGGGCGATGTGCAATCCATCCTCGAAAACCCACAACACAGTTACACCCAAACACTGCTAGCGGCGGCTCCGAGTTTTCATGAAATGCAGCATAGTTTGTAAAACCGAGAAACTTCACATGAAAGATATATCAATTACCCAAGTCTAGCAAAAGATTGCCTGATATAAATGGTAGCGCTCAGGAGTCATTATGTCGCCAGAAATAAATGCACTAGTTAAAAAGATATTAACAGCAAAAGGAATAACAGCCTTATTGGTTCTGTTTTTCTTGGCTGTATTTATTTGGAAAAATCTCGATTTCCTTACGGAAGTATCATTTACTTTTAAAAATGAATCTGCTCAGAAATCGGATATAAAAAAAGAAGAACATAAGAGTAATGGCGTTGCCCAAATAGATTTCGGCAATATTTTTGTGCCACCTACGCCAGAAAAGTTACCATCAATTGTGGTATTTGAAGTAAAGAATGCTGGTACAGCTATTACTGAAAATGCACGAATCAACATTGATCTCGGAGCCTCTAAGGTAATCGATTATGAAGTAATCGGGCCTAGAAAGACAGATGTATCTGGATCTGAAGTTGGCAATTCAATGTTAAATATCGATATAAAAGTCATAAGACCGCACGAGAGTGTTTATGTGTATATTCAGTCAAGCACACCAATATTCAAAAAGGTTTCTATTAGCAGTGACAGCACAACAGGTGTAAAGGATTTTACAATAAGTGAATATCTTGAAGATGGCAGTGTTAGAAATACGCCAATATTTCAAGGATTCTTACTGTTCCTGTTAGGCGGATTTATTTTAACTATAAGTGTTTATTTCACATTTGTGCTGATATCTAAGCTAAATAAATGGTTAAAAATTGAATGGTAATAGCCGCGCTAACAATACGCTTGTGTGGGACGATCTGCCGCGATGCGACTCACGCTCCAGATCTTTGCCGTTATGCATCTCGGAGATACTATTAATGTCACTGGAAAATCTAATTCAAAATATGGATAAGACTGATGTTCTAGGACAATGTCCAGATAAGAACGTATGGGAGAGACGAAAAAATCAGTTTAGAACCTTTGAAGCGATGGCCATAGGAAATGGGGGTGGGGGCGCCCAAACAATGCATGATCAAAGAGAACCTTTATTACTAGAGCTTGAGCATTGTTATTGCTCAGGAGCTTGGGTGTCAACGGTTCTTTTATCACAAGCGATAATTGAAATATCAATGGCATTTCATGGTCTCAGTGACTGGAAATCAAGAGAAAAATTTCTAGAAAAATACAATTTACATCTACAAGCTAAAAACCTGAGATTATATAGAAACTCTTTAGTACATAGATTACAGAATCAACCAGCTGTAATCACTATGGAAAAAATAGTGTTTTATCGCCAAGAGTTTAAAATAGAAGCAAAAAGAGCAGTTTCTACAGCCCTGCAAGTTACGTTTCTTGGCTTGAAGTATGATGAACCATATAATGCATAACAACACACTCAACCCGACCGTGCTAAGGCGCGGCGGGCTAGTTTTAAACGTTAGCTAAAAGGAACATTATGGATATTAGTTGGAGTGCAATTTTGAAAGTTATGCTAGCTGGATTTGCTACTTTTGTATTATTGCCAGTTGCATTGATTATTAGAGATATGATTCTTTGGAAGTTAATTAACTTTTTTATACTTAATGATAAATTACGAATGAAAATTCGAGAGTATGCCTTAAAAGCCGATCTCTACAATGAGAAATATTCTGGGCAACATTCATTTGATGAACCTCAAATTGAAAAAGGTCTTAAATTTCTAAGTGAAAGTCAAAAGGCACAAGATGAGATACAAGACCTGAAATTACTTATTAATCGAAAATCTAGGTTCTTAAATTGGTTGCTCGTCCACTACAAGCAAGATTATGTTAATCCAATAAATGATTGGAAGAAGCAGGCAAAAGAAGAAATCGATAGTAGAAAGCAATCAGCTAACAAATCAATACAGCCGTCCGCTAACGCGACGTCTGATTGAGGAGTTAGGCTTTAAAGAGGCAATCGTGGATATCGGTAGAATAATAAAGAATAGAGAAGTACGAGATAGTCGCCCAATTTCTGCATTTATGGAGCTATATCAAGTAACAGATAAAGCGCTTAAAGAAGTTCAAAATTTAGGTGCTAGTATCGAGACGCAAGAAACCTTGGTTAAAAGTCATGGTTAATGTTTGCACAGACTCGGGGACAATTATATTTGAAGACCTATGAATCTCTCTGCTAATTTCTCCAGTCGATGAGGACGGGGTGATAAAAGAAGTAAGGAGCAGATATAAGGCAGAATACTAAGACAAGTATCTGTCTATCCCAAAATATTTAGACAATCGGGAAGTGGATAATGTGATCCATATTTTCTAAAAAAGCCCAAAGAATCTTCAGCTAAGGAAGCTGCTGCAGTGTTTCTTAAGATTCTCCCAAAAACACTAAAATCTTTCGAACTATAGTGCTTAGCACTCAAATAAAGGAGAAAACTTGTCCATAATAAGTGAAGAGCGTTTTGAGGCGCATATTTATCTCAACCATCATTATCCCCCTATTCAGTGGAATATTGTTAGAGGTTTATTCCATTCGCCAGATTGCTTGCCAGAAAGTAAAGGTGCAGGTTTCATATCGATATCAATGGCAACAATGCTTCTAAACGATACAGCGGAAAGACTGAATAGCGAACTTTTATTAGATGAGTTCAGGAGAAGCTTTTATCCTGATCATGTTTCAAGACTCAAAGGGATTTTTGTATTTGATGACATTGATAGTTTATCAAACCTTTGGAAAAATAATAATTGGGGCGGTCATTTTTGTGATGAGTATTTAGCTGACGTGGGTGTATCTGCTATAAAATCAAGCCGTTTAGATTCAAACTGGATTTCAGAAATTTTCGACTCAAGTGGAAATTTGAAAATAAACTGGGATGCAGCGGCACATAATTATTGGCAAGGAGTCTGCCACCCGGAAAAACCACCAATATGGGAAAGGATTGTAGAAGGTGCAATTACTGTATGGTCAATGGATAGCAAGGTCAAAGCTCTTCAAGATATACAATCAATCTGGCCTAAGTCGTTAAACCTTTTAAGATACGCAATATTATGTGCAAGTTATGGTTCATTCGATGGAGAGGTTTTTCCTTTTCTACGTATAACAGAGAATTCTCTTAACATCTCGTATTACTTGAGAATGGTTCAGAGAGGTGATAGTGAATTCATCAATTCATTGAATAAATTCATTACAGAGAATCCTTTGTATGATACTAATATTGGTAATTCTGGGGATGATCATCTACCAGACTTAAGTGGCTTCAATAGAGAACTTACAGCAAACTCAGACGGGTTGTTTGGTGAAATAGTCGCTAAAGCTTTATCAGCAAGAACAGAGAATCAACGCACATAACAAAGCATTCCAGCCGACACCTTCGGCGCGGCTGAATGCGGCGTTCAGCAGTCACGAGTTGAAATACTGAAGCAAAATGGGACGCCTTGAACTCAAGCGATTAAAAACCGGCAGAGCCAGGCTTGGTGGTTTTCGCTGTTGTGGGGTTTGTTTTTTTAGGTGATTTTATTGGTTTTAAAGGGTGTCAAAAGGTTGTGTAATGTTTTCTCTTGGGTAATAATGCAGATGTTTATTTTGTATTTATTTGGAGGTCAAAATGTCCGTTGCAATTAAGTTATCGGATTCGCTGGCGCAACAAGCAAAATTGTATGCAGCGGTCTCCCATCGCTCGGTGCCGAAGCAAATTGAGTATTGGAGTCAGATTGGAAAACTAGCGGAAGAAAACCCAGATTTGCCGTTTAGTTTTATTCAAGAAACCCTTTTGGCACTGGAGGAAAGTAAAGACAGTGAGAATCTAACCCCATACCAATTTGACTAGGGGGTTTTATGCAGGTTAATCAAACTCGCCGTTTTCAAAAAGCGGTGAAAAAATTGCACCCCAATCAAAAACAGGCACTCGATACCGCCATTAAACAGTTAATCCAAACGCCTGATTTGGGCGAGCTTAAAAAGGGTGATTTGGCAGAAGTGCGTGTTTATAAATTTAAAATGCAAAACCAGTTGACCCTCTTAGCCTATCGCTGGATTAATGATATTCCTTGTTTGTTGATGCTATCACTTGGTAGTCATGAGAATTTTTATCGAGATTTAAAGCAAGATATAAGCGAATAATCGATTTTGGCTAGGTGTTGCGAGGCAATAAAGGCGATGCTACCCTTAAATTCTACTGAAAAATGCACCTGTATACCCAAGGCCCAAATGCTCAATAAATGCTTATCTCTATACTTTAACTTATGAATCCAGAAAACTTAAAACAACTCGTTACAGTCACTATGCCTTACGGCAAATACAAGGGACGAATTATTGCGGATTTGCCAGGAAATTACCTTAATTGGTTTGCGCGTGAGGGCTTTCCGTCTGGTCATTTAGGGCAGTTATTGGCTCTAATGCAGGAGTTAGATCACAATGGTTTAAAGCACCTTCTTGATCCGTTAAGAAAATAAGCTTTTTGAATTGAGAAAGGGGATTTGCATGGAATTAAAACCTAGTCATCTTAATCAAGCCGCTGAAAGCGGTTTGATTAGCCATCAGCAGGCGGATCAACTTTGGGCTTTTTTGAGTGAGCGCAGTCATGACACGCCGAGTTTTCGGTTTTCGCACATTTTGTATTATGCGGGTGGTTTGATTGCTATCGGTGCGATGAGTTTGTTTATGACGCTGGGGTGGGAGCGTTTCGGTGGTTGGGGATTGTTTTTTATTGCGCTGGCTTATGCCGGGGCGGGTCTTTGGTTGACGGAGTTTTTGTTAAACCGCAGTAAGTTGCCGATTCCGGCGGGTATTATCGCCGCGTTTGTGGTGGTGTTGACGCCGCTGGCGGTGTATGGATTGCAGGTTGCGCTGGGTTGGTGGGAAGCAGGGCAGGTTTATCGTGATTTACACCGCTTGGTTGATGGGCGCTGGATGTTTATGGAGTTGGCGACGCTTGCGGTGGGTGCGCTGCTGTTGTGGCGTTATCGTCTGCCTTTTTTGGTGATGCCGATTGCGGTCACGCTGTGGTATGTCAGTATGGATCTCACTCCGTTTCTATTTAATAACGAAGATTTGAATTGGGATTTAAGAAAAACCGTGTCGCTGTGGTTTGGGCTGTTTATGTTAGTGCTGGCGGTTTGGGTGGATATTCGAACACGGCATGAAAAAGACTATGCTTATTGGTTGTATATTTTGGGTGCACTGGCTTTTTGGGGCGGTTTGTCGCTGATGAACTCAGACAGCGAACTGAACAAATTTATCTATTTATGCATCAATTTGTTGATGATTGCAGTGGGTGCGATGCTTTCACGCAGGGTTTTCTCGGTATTTGGCGGATTGGGTGCAGCCGGTTACTTGGGGCACTTAGCTTATGATGTGTTTAAGGACAGTATGTTGTTTCCGTTTGCACTGACGTTGATCGGTCTTGGTGTTATTTATCTCGGCATTTATTGGCAACGCCACGAACAAGCGATTAGCCGCTATTTACGCGGCTTTCTTCCGCACGAGATGAAAGCGCATTTTGACAGATTGCATTGAAATTAAACCTGTCATACACTGTAAGACGTATTTTTAGATAGGGTTATGTTATGGGTTCTTTAACGATTCGTTTGGATGATGAAACCGATCATTTATTAGAGCATTTTGCACAAACATTAAACCAAAATAAGTCTGCTTTAGCGCGTGCCGGGATTGTGGATTACCTTCAGCGTCAACAACAGCGTGAAGCGCAAAAGCGTGAGTTAGAGGCAAGTATTCAGGTTTCCTCTATTCAAGAAGTTCAACAGCGCGTTACGGAATCTGAAGCCGGTTATCAACTATCTGATGAAGAATACGAGCAAGATATGAATGAATTTTTTGCGCGTGAGCTTGGTTTGGTTCGATGAGGTTGGTTAAAACTCGGCCTTATGTTGTGCGTCTGCAAGCGATGCTTCGTTATATTGCACTTGATAATCCGTCGGCTGCGTTGAGTTTTGAGCGTGAATTACAGGCGAAGCTTGAACTGCTTAAAAATCAACCGCTTATGTGCCGATCTTCTCATTACCTCAATCATGAGGCTTATCGTGATTTAATCCATCAGGGCTATACGATTATTTACAAAGTGAAGCAGGATGATGCGCTGCTTTTGCTCGATATTTTTAAATGGCAACAGCGATAATTTTCATTGATAACGATTACTAGCCTTAAGAGCCCAACCAGGCCTGGTGGTTAAGCGATTTAAGTTTTAGCTGTGTTATGCTTTTGCTTTACTTCTTTGTTTATTGTGCGGGGGAAACATGGACATAAAACAAATTACCGAACAGGCGTTTCAATTGCCTGCAAGTGCTCGAGAGCTGCTGGCTGAAGCGCTAGTTGAAAGCTTAGATAACGAAGAATCATTTGAGTTGTCTGCCGCATGGCGGGAAGAAATTGAGAAGCGTTGTGCAGAACTCGATGCAGGTTTATCGCAATTGATACCTGCTGAGCAGGTTTTGGCTAAATTGCGCTCTCACTACAAATGATGCTGGATTTTCATGCAAAAGCCTTAGCCGATATTGAGCAAGCAGAAGCTTATTATCGTGACAAACTACCTGCGCTGGGCTTGCGTTTTATTTCAGACTTAGAACAAACCTTAATCCGAGTTCAAACTCAACCCATGTTATTCCGTTCAGTTATGCCTGCTATTCGAAAATGCCGCTTCAAGCACTTTCCCTATGCGTTGTTGTACCGAGTCAAATCGCAACAAATTCAAATTATGGCGGTTATTCATTTGCGTAAAGATCCGAATGATTGGGTTATAGGCATTCAAGAACCTGCTGCGCGTTATGCGGCTTCGCCAGTGAGCTAATACAATTATGGAATTACGTTTAGTTCGGCGTATTGCGGATATTGACCACCAGGCCTGGAATGCGTTGGTGAGTGACAATAATCCGTTTTTGCGGCATGAGTTTTTACAGGCGTTGGAGGATCACCAGTGCGTCAGCGCGCAATTTGGTTGGTATCCGCAGCATCTCGCGCTTTACGACCAAGGTGAGTTGATTGCGGCGATGCCGCTGTATGCCAAAACCAATTCCTATGGTGAGTTTGTGTTCGACCAGGCCTGGTCGAACA
>DIJW01000145.1 GCA_002421475.1 Thiomicrospira sp. UBA5634
GTTTTATGACCGATCAGGCCGGCAATAAAGTCATGGGTTACTCGCTGAATGAAGCCATTTCAAAAGAGCTTAATCCGGTGTTTAACACCACCATGTCGGCGATTAACTTAATGGAATTAAACAAAACGCCACGTGCTACCAATGAAATGACGTATGACATTAACTTGGATGGTCAAGAAGCGGATAACCTGGATCCGTTTAACATTACGCCTACCGCCACAGTCGGTTCGAGCCAGAACTTACTTAAGCTAACCAAACCGGAAGGGTTTATGGTGGGTGCGTATGGCGGTTTCCCGGATTTTTCGACCAATAAAATTATTCATGACACCTTGGGTGGTGAACACCGTTTAACCTCTAACTTCTATAAACGTGATGTAGTGGATGCGGTGCAGGGGTTGAATTCATTCCAAGATTTTTATAATAAATACCATACGGCATTGGTTAATTACGAAAACCAGCGCGCCAATATTATTAATCAGATTGCGGCGGATCCTGACTATACCGGTCCGGCTTTACCGGCGGATCCAATTAATGACTTCACGTTTGACTTGGATAGCTTGTTATTCCCGCCAAACGCGGCAGATTGGAATGGTGACGTTTTGAATGCCAATACGTATATCAGCTCATTCACCAATTTTAAGCAAGCTTTAGAAGATGCGTATGATGCTTTGCTGCAAAAAGATGCGGATGATTTTGCCGCAACCCCATCTTTGGGTGCGGGTTGGGACTTGTCTACCGGTGTCGTAGCGTCAGGCTCAATTGCGCACTTAATTCGAAATGATAAAACGAACTTGTATGACTCTTACCAATTAGAAGTCGATGGTGATGACACGCTGGCAATTTTGGGTCGTAAAGACACTGATATGAACGCTATGGGGCAGAAATATACCAGCTGGATCGTGCAATATACGGTTGAAGATTACAACAAGGATACCGGTCGTTGGGAAACCAGTGGACATCGTTATGATCAAGAGAATGGTGTGAATACCAATGAGTCCGGCATTATTTTCGAAATGCGTTTTGACACTAACGGTAATATTATCGGGGTGTACGAACCGGCTGATAAAACCAACCCGACAGGGGTGAACTTAGGCGCCGATATGAAAATGACCGGTGATCAATTACCGACCAATGCGGCAACCGGTTGGGTGCAGGTGGGGAATGATATCGGCGGCGGCATTAAGGCCAAGTTGGATTGGGTTGTGGATAGCCCAGGTACCGGTGCGACTGATCCGTTGGGTGCTATGGATCCGGCTACATTGCAGTTAGCGATTGATTTAGACTTTACTGATATGACCATGTATTCAGGTGATTATGTATTACGTGGTGTGACGCAAAACGGTTACCGTATCGGTGATTTGGTAGGGTTAACAACTGGTCGTGACGGTATTGTTGAAGCGCGTTATTCAAACGGTCGTTCGATTGCGATTGCGCAGTTGGCGGTGGCTAACTTCAACGACTTAAATGCATTAGAAAAACTTGGCGGTCAAATGTATGCTGAATCATTTGGTTCAGGTGCGGCTACCATTGGTAAAGCACAATCAGGCGGTATGGGTTCTATTAACGCTGGTGCCTTAGAGTACTCTAACGTCGATACCGCGGGCGAATTGGTCAAAATGATCCAAACGCAACGTACTTACCAAGCAAGTGCGCAAGTGTTATCTACTTCACAGGAATTGACTCGTACTATCCTGAACTTATAACACCTGTTTTAAGATTTTTGTTTTCTGGTCTTGCCGGCATTTAACTAAGTTAATTGCCGGCTTTTTTGTTGGTGGCGGCAAACTTTGCCTCATACAATTTAGCGGCCGATTAACTAAAACTTTAATCTTGTTTGGTTCAAAAAATTATATCTTTGTCTGCCACCAGGCCTGGTGGTTAGTTTGCGAATGGTCTTTATAAAATTGTTGCGTGACCTTTTGCGCTAAATCAGCGAAAATACACGCTTTTTAAGATTTGAGGCCGCGTCGTTGAAACGCCAAGACTTTTTCTTCCATTTACCCGACTGTTTAATTGCGCAGCAACCGGCTACCGAACGCCGCGCAAGTCGGTTACTGGTGTTAGATACACAAGGCCAATGCAGTGACCGTCAGTTTGTCGATTTGTTGGGTTATATTCAGCCGCATGATTTGTTGGTGTTTAATAACACGAGGGTGATTCCTGCGCGGTTATTTGGTGAAAAAACCAGCGGCGGTAAGGTGGAGTTGTTAATTGAACGTTTATTAGATAACAACCAGGCCTGGTGCCATATCCGTTCCAGCAAATCGCCTAAAGCGGGTGCCAAGCTTATTATTGAACAGGCGTTTGAAGTTGAAGTGTTAGGGCGGCAAGGCGCGCTGTTTGAAGTGCGATTTGATCCGGCGAAAACCCCGCTTGAGTGGCTCGAAGCTTATGGGCATATGCCTTTGCCGCCTTATATTGAACGTGCTGATAAGGACGAAGATAAAGAGCGTTATCAAACGGTGTACGGTACCCGACCCGGTGCGGTAGCCGCGCCCACGGCAGGATTGCATTTTGATCAGCCGATGTTGGATGCTATTCAAGCCAAAGGTGCGAATTTAGGATTTGTCACTTTGCATGTTGGTGCGGGTACATTTAAGCCGGTGCAAGTCGATAATATTGCCGAACATATCATGCATTCTGAATGGATTGAAGTCACACCAGGCCTGGTGGAACAGGTCAAACAAACGCGCGCAAAAGGTGGCCGTGTTATTGCGGTCGGTACCACCAGTGTGCGTTGTTTGGAGTCGGCGTCAAAAACCGGCGAGCTGCAAGCTTATAGCGGCGAAACTGATATTTTTATCACCCCGGGTTATGAATTTAAGCAGGTAGATGTATTGCTCACTAATTTTCATTTGCCCGAATCAACTTTGATTATGCTGGTCAGTGCATTGGCGGGGTATGAGCCAACCATGGCGGCTTATCGTCACGCGGTTGAACAGCAATATCGTTTTTTTAGTTATGGTGATGCGATGTTGGTGTTTAAAAAGGATTAAACCACAGAGACTTGAAGATGCAGGGGTTGGGGGAGGGAGAATTGTTTTTAACGGCACTATTTCACCCTCACCCAACCCTCTCCCTGAGGGAGAGGGCTTTAAAAAGCTTCATGCCTCGGTGGTTAAAAAATTGGAAGAAACATGGAATTTGAATTAGATAATCAAGATGGGCGCGCACGTCGCGGGCGGTTAAAGTTTGCGCGCGGTACGGTCGAAACACCGGCGTTTATGCCGGTCGGAACCTATGGCACGGTAAAAGGCATGACGCCGGAAGAACTGCAGGCTACCGGGGCGCAAATTATTCTCGGCAATACCTTCCATTTGGCGATTCGCCCCGGCACAGAGGTGATTAAACTGCACGGCGATTTGCATGATTTTATGCAGTGGCAAGGACCAATTTTGACCGATTCCGGCGGCTTTCAGGTGTTCAGTTTGGGCAAAATGCGCAAGATCACCGAAGAGGGCGTTTTGTTTGCCAATCCGGTGAATGGCTCAAAAATTTTTATGGGGCCGGAAGAGTCGATGCAAATTCAGCGCGACTTGGGTTCAGATATTGTGATGATTTTTGACGAATGCACACCTTATCCGGCCAGTCATATCGAAGCGGATGTGTCG
>DIJW01000049.1 GCA_002421475.1 Thiomicrospira sp. UBA5634
AGTTATGCGCACCTTGTCAACGCAGGTGGTGTTGCAGGATCGTGCGCATTTAATTGATACCTGTGGAACCGGCGGTGATGGCGCTAACATTTTTAATGTGTCAACCGCCAGTGCGTTTGTGGCGGCAGCGGCAGGTGCTAAGGTTGCTAAACATGGCAATCGTTCGGTATCGAGCAAGTCCGGCAGTGCGGATGTGCTTGAAGCGGCCGGGGTAAATTTGAATTTATCTGCCAATCAAGTAGCCGCTTGTGTTGATCAAATCGGCGTTGGTTTTATGTTTGCGCCCGCGCATCACGGCGCGATGAAACATGTGGTGGCGGCGCGTAAAGAGTTAGGTGTGCGTACAATATTTAACGTGCTTGGTCCGTTAACCAATCCGGCGCAAGCACCGTTTCAAGTGTTAGGGGTTTATGACAAAGCGTTGTTGGTGCCATTTGCTGAGGTGTTAAAACAGTTGGGTTCAGAGCATGTGATGGTGGTGCATGCCGAAGATGGTTTAGATGAAATATCGGTCACTTGTCCGACTCATGTGGCGGAGTTAAAAAACGGCAAAATTCGTGAATGGACGATTGATCCGCAAGAATATGATATGGAGCACGCTACGCTGGAAAATTTAACGGTGAATTCAGCGCAAGAAAGTTTAAATATTATTCGTGCAGCTTTTCACAATGCAGAAGGTGCGGCGAAAGATATTATTTGCCTCAACTCCGGCGCCGCTTTATATGTAGCGGGAATTGCACCCAGTTTTGCGGAAGGAGTTTTGCTGGCGCGCACAACGATTGCCAAGGGTTTGGCGCAACAAAAATTTGATCAGTTTATTCAGTTTACGCAGGCGATTTAATGACGACGCCGACGATTCTTAACAAAATTAATACACGTAAGTTGGCGGAAATTGAAGCCGGGTTAAAGCAGGTTTCGCTGGCAGAGATGCAAATCTTAGCGGCACAAGCCGATGCACCGCGTGGTTTTGTAACATCAATGCAGCGTAAGTTGGTCGCAGGGCAATCAGCAGTCATTGCCGAGATCAAAAAAGCCTCGCCAAGCAAAGGCGTTTTACGTGATCCGTTTGATCCGGTGGCAATTGCCAAGTCCTATGAGCAGCATGGCGCAGCCTGTTTATCGGTATTAACCGATGTGGATTTTTTTCAGGGTTCAATCGAGTATTTAAAGCAGGCCCGTGCCGCCGTGGCTTTGCCGGTAATTCGCAAAGATTTTATTATTGATACCTACCAAGTTTATGAAGCACGAGCGATGGGGGCGGATTGTATTTTATTAATTGCCGCTTCATTACGTGATGACAAAATGGCGGAGCTGGCCGAGTTGGCGCAACAATTGGGTATGGATGTGTTGATTGAGGTGCATGATGGCGAGGAACTGAGTCGCGCGCTACAGATTCCGTTACCGCTTATTGGCATTAATAACCGTAATTTACATACGTTTGAAGTCAGTTTGCAGACCACGTTGGATTTGCTGGCACAAATTCCACCGGATCGTATCGTGGTGACCGAAAGTGGTATTTTATCAAGCGCGGATGTGCAGTTAATGCGTGAACATCAGGTAAATAGTTTTTTGGTTGGCGAAGCCTTTATGCGAGCACCGGATCCGGGTGATGCGTTAGCGCAGTTATTTCAATAATTAAACCGAAACCAGGCCTGGTGCATTGTTTTTACAGTCACCAGGCCTGGTTGTTTTGGTTTGTTGTTTTCTTTTTGGAGCAAAACATGGAAAAAATGGCGACAGTTAAATGGGTTGATGGCATGAGTTTTGTCGGTCAGACTGCTTCGGGTCATGCTGTGGTAATGGATGGGCCACCGGATATTGGTGGTCAAAACCTTGGGCCGCGTCCAATGGAAATGGTGTTGTTGGGTCTAGGCGGTTGTACAGCAGTTGACGTGATGATGATTTTGCAAAAAGGTAATCAGGATGTGCGTGATTGTCGAATTGAAGTCAGTGCGGAGCGTGCCGATTCTGTGCCTAAGGTTTACACCAAGATTCATGTGCATTATGTCGTGACCGGCAAAGACTTAAGCGATGCGAAGGTTGAGCGCGCGGTTGGTCTGTCGGCTGAAAAGTATTGTTCTGTGTCGAAAATGCTCGAAAAAGCAGCAGAAATCACGCATGGCTATGAGATTGTGGCGATTGATTAACTTGCATTTTTGTCATTTAGGGGCATAATTGCCCCTTTTTCATTTTTAACTCGGTTGTAATTGTTTCAATTTAATACCAACTCAATAGGAAGGTGGGCCATAAAATGCCTGAAAATATTCTGCGTACTGGAAACCAACATTTTGAAATTGTTGAAAAAACAACAGTTATCGAATCTAGCTGGCCAACTCACGATCAAGCGGTTGAGGATTTAACCCAGGATCATTTTATCGTGCGGGACGGGAAGGAATATGCAGGCACCCATCTGATCGTTGATCTGTGGGGGGCGAAACGTTTAGATGAGTTGGAACTGATGGAAGAAACTCTGCGCGAGGCGGTTCGCCAAGCGGGTGCGACCTTATTGCATATTCACTTACATCACTTTACGCCAAATGGCGGCATTTCGGGCGTGGCGGTGTTGGCCGAATCTCACATTAGTGTGCATTCGTGGCCGGAACGTGATTTTGCCGCATTTGATATTTTTATGTGTGGTGATGCGCAGCCGGAAAAGGCGATTGAGGTATTAAAGCAATCGTTTACGCCTAAGGATGTGGTTGTCGAAACCTTATTGCGCGGTGAGGTTGTAAAGTGAGTTCGACTCGTTATTTGGAAACTTTGCACCAGGCCTGGGGGCAGTCGTTTGCTATCGACAAGGTGTTGTTTGAAAGCAAAACCGAGCATCAGCATTTGATCATTTTTAGCAATGCGCAATGGGGCACGGTGATGGCGCTAGATGGCATGATCCAGACGACTGAGCGCGATGAGTTTGTTTATCACGAAATGTTGACGCATGTGCCGATGTTTAGCCACCCGAATCCAAAGTCGGTGTTGATTATTGGCGGCGGCGATGGCGGTATTTTGCGCGAGGTGTTAAAACATCCGACGGTAGAAAATGTCACCCAAGTTGAAATTGACGGCCAAGTGATTGAGATGTGCAAAACCTATTTGCCGAATCACTCGCAAGGGGCGTTTGATGATCCGCGCTTGAACTTGGTGATTGCCGATGGGGTGGAATTTGTTAATCAAACGGCTGAAAAGTTTGATGTGGTTATTTCTGACTCGACCGATCCGGTTGGGCCGGGCGAGGTGTTGTTCAGCTCACGTTTTTACAGTGGCATTCAGGCTTGTTTAAAGCCGGGCGGCATTTTTGTGGCGCAGAATGGGGTGAGTTTTTTACAAACCGACGAAGTGACCACCAGTGCGCAGCGCTTAAAACCGCTGTTTAAACACGTTGGGTTTTACAATGCGGCGGTGCCGACTTATGTTAGCGGCATTATGACGTTTGCGTGGGCGTCGGATAGCGTGGCGCAAAATGCGGTGAATCTAGCCGAGTTGCAACAACGTTATAGTGCGTCCGCTATGCAAACACGGTATTACAATCCGGCCTTGCACCAGGCCTGCTTTGCGTTACCGCAATATTTGTTAGACGAAATCTAAACAAATTGTCCCGCTAGATTTTCATCTATTACATCGGCACCAGGCCTAGTGCCGGTTAAAGTCTGCCTAATCGACGTTGCCATGGCTCGAATCAATTTATCGAGCTGTTGTTCGGGGATGTTATAGGCCGGCATGGTGTAAACCAAACGCCCAAAAGGCCGAATCCAGATACCTTGTTCCAGTGCCGCTTGTTGAATGGACTGTCCCAGTTCACTGCTTTGCAGTTCTACCACGCCAATCGCACCAAAAACACGCACATCAACCACGCCGTCCAGATTAGACAGTGGGCGTAAACCCGTTTCTAAAGCAACAGCAATACGATTAATATTGTGTTGCCAATCCGTTTGCAACAATACATCAATACTGGCGCAGGCAATGCGACAAGCCAGCGGATTGCCCATAAAAGTGGGGCCGTGCATTAACAGGCCGTTTTGACTAATCGCGTCGCTGATTTTCTGTGAACAAAGCATCGCGGCTAAGGTCATGTAACCGCCGCTTAAGCCCTTGCCGACGCACATAATATCAGGCGTGATTTGCGCCCATTCACAGGCAAATAATTTTCCGGTGCGCCCAAAGCCGGTGGCGATTTCATCGGCAATCATTAAGACATCATATTGGTCACACAATTCGCGCGCGCGTTTTACATATTCGGCGCGATAAAAATGCATGCCGCCGGCCCCTTGCACCATTGGTTCGAGGATAAATGCCGCCAGTTCATGGTGATGCTTAGCAAACAGGTTTTCCAGTTGAATAAGGTCTTGATTGTCGGTTGCCACCAGGCCTGGCTGTGGCGCAGGCGCAAACAGGTTGGGCATTAAATTATCGGCAAATAAATGATGCATGCCGCTGACCGGATCACATACCGACATCGCGCCAAAGGTATCGCCGTGATAAGCATTTTGTAACGCCAAAAACCGATGCTTGTTGGGTTGGTTGCGACTTTTCCAATATTGCAACGCTACTTTAAGTGCCACCTCAACAGAAATAGAGCCGGAGTCGGCAAAAAACACATTCACCAGGCCTAGTGGTGTAATGCTGACTAGTTTTTGTGCCAGCTCAATAGCCGGGGCATGGGTAAAGCCACCGAACATAATGTGGGATAGGTTTTGAATTTGCTCAATTGCCGCTTGGGTAATTACGGGGTGATTATAACCATGGATTGCAGACCACCAAGACGACATGCCATCAATCAGGCTGCGACCATCCGCTAGTTGAATTAAGCTGCCCTGGGCGCTGCTGACTTCAAGT